>CAMTFK010000007.1 GCA_947071285.1 uncultured Bacteroides sp.
CATAAAGATAGTACATCCGTTATTTTGCTAACCTATATTTTTATTAATATGTGCAAAGTAGATATTTGATGCATAAATAACCGAATAATTCGTACTAGTTGTTGCATAATATGCGATATTTATACGATAATTAGGCGGAAAAAGTCAATTTCATGTAAACACACTCTTAACTCCTTGTTGACAAACTCTTAATTTTCTGTCGACAGGAAGTTAACTTTATCGTAGAAGAATACTTGCTTGCTCTACGGGAAACCCTTTGAAACTCTACGGTGAACAGAATTAGGTAGACAGAAAGTGCCCTTTTGAGTTTTTTAGCGAATATTTTCTGATGAATGTGGAACTATTATTTTGAGTGGTAAATTACCCTGTTTTGTTTCCTTTTTCTTAAAAACAGAATTTCTTTATTCTCTTCTGTCGATAGGTTCGTATTTTTTCCTTTCCTCTTGCTCTTTATCTAATGAGCTTGGCTGCGTTTTTCCTGTTTCCTTTTACTCCTTCCTGGAAATGCAGCACTCAGGAACCCTTTAAAAATACAAAATGACAGTTTGCAATTTGCATTTTGTCAGGTCACCCTTTGAGTAGGTGTGATGCAATTGTAACTTTTTATAGCTAATTATTGAAGGAATAAACTGACTTTTCCTATCTTTGGACAAGATTAAACTGTAGAAAACAATGGATGAAACATTAAGAGGACAGATTGATGCTTGGACAGAAGCTGACGAGCATGATAAAGTTATTGATGTGTTAGGGCGAATTCCGTCTGAAGAAAGAGACTTTGAAGAGGCAGGTCTGCTGGCACGTGCATACAATAACTTGGGTGAGTATGAAAAAGCTCTGGAATTGCTCGATTCGACCAGTGAGGAAGGGACTGAGGATACGAACTGGAATTTCAGAAAAGGGTATGCGCTTTACTTTCTGGACAGATACAAAGAGGCCTTGGCTTGCTTTAATAAAGCAGATGAGCTGACTCCGGACGACGAGGACACTCTTGATTTCATCCGTAGTTGCAATAGCCACCTGCCTTTCAGAAAACGGGTGCAGGGCTTCTGGAAATGGTTTACTGACAACGAAGAAGGACTGGCACGGATAGTTGAAAACCGTGGTCAGCTTGAGAGCGGTGATGCAGTTGAGTTTGTGACAGCCGGGACCAATCTGATAAACGAGGATGTGCACTTCAACCTGGGCGGAGATTATGAATTTACTTTCTCTGTAGAGGGTAGTACACACTTATTTTACCTTTATCCGTATGTGGTGTCGCAGTTGCCTGCACAATTCAGGGACAAATGGCATTTCTTTCCCTTCAATCAGGGGACGGATGCAAGCTTTAGTTTTGGCATGTACGGGGTGAATGTGGATATGGCCCAGGTACAGGTATCCGCTACTTATCAGGAAGATATCAACGCCTTTAATATCTGCTTTTACGAAGAGCATTTGTGTTCGCTGGAAGAAGCCCAGAGCTATAATGCATATTATATCATGATGGAAATCATGCTTGGTGAAGGACTTTCATACCAGTACGTCGGTAGTGTGGAAAGGGTGGATGCTCCGCTTGAAAACAGCATGAAGCTTCCCGAACTCAGGGCATATATTACGGATACCCTAAAGGCCCATGGCAAGGAAATATTTGATAATCCGCAACAAGTGTATACCGGTTACCGTTTTGAACCTCAGGAGAGCGAAGAGTTGCGTTTTGATGTTGTTGCAGGCAGCTCTTGTTTCCAGCCTCTGGTTGCCGATTATTATAATGGGTCGGAGGAGTTGTTCAACCGATTGAACAGGTTCGGTGCACAAGCGGTATTTATCGCTTTCCCGTATGAGAACAATGAAGAAGGAGATGGGAAGAGGGCACTGGATTTCCGATATGAGTTGGAAGACCGCTTGTCGGAAGAATTGCTTGCGCCGGAAGGTCTGGGACTTTTGCTGGGTGGTGCTGTCGGAACAGGTACTTGCTACATAGACCTCCTGCTGTTTGATGAGCCGGCTTTCATGGAGAAAATTGTCCCATTCCTGAAAGACTATCCCCAGTATCGCTTCTATCTCTCTGATTTCCGTCAGGGGAGTGACTTGTGCAGATTGTATGAAACAGAAGATGACGAGACGGAGGAATAAAAAATAAATCGCTAACAATTAATATGTCACAACCATGAGTATAGGTTTCAGATTAACAACGAAGTGCAAAAATGTTTCTTCATTCCAGAAGCTATTGGATGTGGTGGCTGCCCGGCATGAGGTATCTGTTAGTCATACGGAGGATTATTCGGAATTATCTGTTTGCCGTTTAGGAAATATATTCTTCAATTACGAGCCGGCAGAGGATGAAATGGCCATCATAGGCGATTGCCAGACTAACCTGTTAGGAGCAGGTTTTCATAAGGCTGCGATAGATATCGTTGACGAACTGATGGAACTGAGGGATTTCCCCTTCGAGGTGGAAGATGATACGGAATATTATGAGCACAAGGACTTTGAGCGGATGCGTTCCGAGCATTTCTATCATTGGCTGAATGCGATTGTAGAGCTTTGTCAGGAACGTATGAGTAAGACTGGTGGTTTGCAGGCCATTTGCTGGGATTGCAATAAATACATGCCGCAGGAAATAGAAGGAACGGTGGTATCTCCCTTCGGACGGCTACGCCCCGAAAATCTTGTAGAACGGATAAAGAACAAGGGCATCGAAGCGCTGGCAAATGAATTCCTCATGTGGAACAATAAGGAACGCGATGCGTTGTTCTATCGGAATACTGCTTTGAGTGCTTTGTGGGAGGATTGCTATTTCATGCCTTCTGCCCGCAGCGATGAAGATGAGGAAGTCAATTCGTTCGTTATAAAAAATCTGGAGATGGCGGCTGGAATGGATGCGTCTCTTCCTTTCCCGAAAGAAGATTATCTGTTACTTTGCCGTCTGGCCGAAAAAGAGCCGATAGATGTCTCTGCATTGCCGGACTATGTATGTGAATTTCCGATAGGTTATCGTAAAGGATGGGTGACGTATACTCTGGGTAACTTGAAGTTTTCTCTTCCGGGCAAATATCTTTATTTTGAAGAAGATGATTCCCGTGGGTATTATGACGGAGAGGATGAGAACTGGCATATTGTTCGCATGGTGGCATATTCCATACCTGATGAGGAAGTGGACTACCTGGAAGACGATGCGCCTGTGTTGCTGAAAGAATTGTTCTTCAAGAATGGTAAATGCAGACTCTATGACCTGGGTGCAGATGAAGATGAAGAGAGTGATGAATACGTATGCCAATGCCAGGTTATCACTGAACATCAGTTCACCCTTTTCACCATTGCGTGTGCAGGGAAGGAGGAAGCGGTAGCTTTTTCAACTGATTTTATAGAGCATTTTTTGGCTATAAAGGAAGATAAGCATGACGAGTTGCTCAAAAAGATAGAAAAGTGGAATGAAGAGGATGAAGAACAAAAGATAATCGATGCCATCCTGGAGATTGCCGAAGAAGAACGGGACGCAGAGTTGACAGGACTTCTGGCACGTGCTTACAACAACCTGGGAAGCTTTCAGAAAGCTCTTGATTGCCTTTTCTCCATAGAAGAAGAGTGCAGGGAAGATGCGCTTTGGTTCTATCGTGTGGGCTATGCCTATTATTATTTAAATCAGTTGGACAAGGCACAGGAGGCTTTTGAGCATTCGTTAGAGCTGGACCCGGATGATGAAGATGCGAAAGAGTACGTTGAGAATTGTAAGAACGGAGTATATCCCTATAATCTGGAAATGTACGAAGAGGAAGAGTTGGATACTTTGGAGGCCCATGTTGAAAAGTTTTTCGGTCATTCAGACCATGTCTTCCATGAAATAGCTTCGCCGGATGTCCACGTGGATATTTATATTATTGAGCCGACGGCTGAGAAGAACTATTATACGTTGGTGACCTCGGGCATGGGAGCGCATCGGATGAATGTGCCCCAAAAGTTGGCTGAGTATAAGCTGGAGCGTGCCGAACTATTGATATACTTGCCCGCCGATTGGAAAATTCAGAGCGATGACGAAAAGGACTACTGGCCGCTGCGCTGGCTGAAGATACTTGCCCGTCTGCCGATAGAACAGGATACGTGGTTGGGCTGGGGACATACCATTCCGAATGGTGAACCGTTTGCGGAAGATACAAAGCTTTCGGGGGTATTGCTCGTTAATCCGGAGAATGTGAAAGAAGGTGCTGCCGTATGCCAGTTGCCCAATGGGGAGGAAGTGAATTACTATCAGGTGATTCCACTCTATGAAGAAGAGATGAATTTCAAGATAAAGAGAGGCGCAGAGGCTTTATTGGGAAAAATGGGTGAAATGAGTGCGGTGGTGGATATTAATAGGGTGAATGTCTGTGGTTAATCATTAACCACAGACACAAAAGTAATGACAGAGCGTGCGGGGATTACTGCCAATTGCTTTTTCTTTAATTTATCAATGGGGAGCAAGTCTTCGCCAACTTTATCTGATGTGCGATAGCCCTGCCATGATTTCACCTTCGAATCATTTACATGGAACGTGAAGTTTTGTTCCCGGTCGGCATAGTTGATAACGACCATTACCCATTGTCCGTCTACATTCCGGTAAGCAGAGCACATAAGTCCTTTGGGGTCAGTATCTCCTTCCGGAATCGTCTGCCCCTTCCCGTCAGTTGCACGAATAGACATGCGTACAGCACCCGGGCGGATGAAACGGCTGTAGTTACCTAATATCCACATTAGTTTTGAATCTTCCACTCTGCCGTCACGCAAGTCGGGGTCAGTATATTCTCGTATCAATCCATCCTTATAATCACCTCCTATGGCACGCCACCATTGCCAGCTACGGGCTCCTGCATAGACAATGTCATGATGAATGATACGTGCCACATAAAGGGCTGTTTTCATCGTGCGGTCGAATCCGTGACCGCCGCCTATTTCCTCGTCATTCCCCATAATGCAGGTTTCCGTCTGCCAGAAATCTACCTTGTACTTATCCAACGTATCACGTAACTGGCGGCGGTAATCACGAAGCATGCTCAGTGGTGTAGTTGTCCAATAACTGTGTCCTGAAATGAGGCGGAGCACCTTTGGAGTATTTCCCAGATACGTATCCACACTATCGGGGGAGAAGTAAGACTGTATTTCGTATCCCCGCTCGTGGTCCGTCATATGTGTAGCAAACATACAACGATAGTCTGATGCCTCACAGATAGCAATTTCTGTATCAATTCCTTCTTTTACAAACTCTTTACTGATGAGGCGTACGGCACGGGCTATTTCTTTCTTCGTGGCCGGAGTGCCTTCTTGTTTAGGACCTATCCAATTCCAATGACCATCCGGCTCATTGAAAGGGGAGAGGTAATCGAACTTGATGCCGTCTTTTTTCTCCACTCCTTTAATTATGTTTGCCAGGAAGCGGGCGAAATCTTCATAATGTTCCTCTTTCAGATTGAGTGTACCGTCACGTCCGGTGTTGGTGGCAAGCCCATTCTGGGTGTAATAAACAGGGGGGGAGTTCAGGAAAGCAAGGAACTTGCCGACTCCGCGTTCTTTGGCTAAACGGAGGAAGTTACGTTGTCCCTGTTGCTTATTCCAGTCATAGCTCCCGTCCGGCTGCAAGAAACACTCGGTGCGCATCCAGGGAGAACCTATCTGACTTGCTTTGCCCTGCTCCGTACTCCCTGCGCCTACATTGAATCGCCACAGGGAGAGGCCGATACCTTTAGGTTTCCCATTGGCATCGTTCTCCGTGCTGAATAGCCAGTCTGCCACCTGGTTCTGTTTTTCCTGAGGCCATTTGCCTATGATGTGCATGCTCCAGGCATCCGAAGCGCTGAAGTGCTCCATGACTTGCAAAGGTTGTTCGGCAACTATCTCGAAGTGAATGGGGGGCTGGGCAAAAGCATAACTGCATATACCTGATAGAATGGCTGCAAGGATTGTTTTCTTCATTTATTATTTTTCTCCTATTTAATTTTTTGATTGATGCAAATGTAAGTGAAGAAGGCGATTAAGCTGTTATATAAATAATTCAAATATGGTCCACGAATCATGCAATAACTGATTTATGTATATTAAATACAGAATTTATTCATATTTTTGGGGCGATAATTAGGAATACATAAATTGATACGATGAAAAATACATGCATACTGTTGTTCCTGCTATTTCCAGTGTTACTACTGGCGCAGCCCTATTCTGTGAAAAGACTGGGAACCATTGAAGGTTTGTCCAATAATAACGTCTTGAGTATAACCCAGGACAAACAAGGCTTTTTGTGGTTTGCAACAGAGGAAGGGTTGAATAAGTTCGACGGCACCCGTTTCATTTCTTATTATAAAGGAATCCCCGATAAACTTAGTATTACAGGCAATGAATTGAACTGTGTACTCGACGATCCGGTCGATTCCATACTTTGGATCGCTACCCAACGTGCCGGACTGAATGCTTATAATTATGCAGATGATACTTTCACGGTCTATAAACGTGATTCGTTAAACCCGAATGGATTGATTGCTAATGATGTGACCGATATAAAGCCTGCTGTGGATGGTAATCTGTGGATTGCTACTTACTGGAGTGGTATTGACTATTTGGATAAAAAGACCGGAAACTTTGTGCATTATAACACGCAGACTGTGCCAGAGTTATGCAGCAACCAGGTTTGGACTATTACTGATGGTGAAGATGGCAAACTTTATATCGGGCATGTATTTGACGGGCTCAGTGTGTTGTCTGTGAAAGAAAAAAGAGTGAAAAATTTCAAACATGATCCGGCTGATCCGAAGAGTTTACCGGCAAATGGGGTTACTTGCATATACAGAGATCGCAATGGCAATATTTGGGTAGGAACGGGCAATGGTTTGGCATTGTTCAATCCGGAAGAAGGGAACTTTATTCATTTTAAGGATAAGAGGAACGCTGTTCAGCATGTGGTTTTCGATATAAAGCAGATGGATGACAATAAGTTATGGATATCTTCGGAGTTGGGTGGAATCTCTATTCTGGATTTGTCCCAACAATTGTTCCTGTCGCCCGAAGAGGTGCGTTTCACTTATATAGAAGAAGGAAATAATGAATATGGTCTGTCATCTTCTACGGTTCGGTGCTTATTTCAGGACTCTTATGATAATGTGTGGGCAGGGACTTGGGGTGGAGGTATCAACTTCTTGAGCCATGAACCGCCTTTATTCAATAATTATACTTATTCCACTATTCCCAATGCAGAGAAAAATCTGACTAACAAAATGGTAAACAGTGTGTGTGCAGATAATGAAGGAAAGTTGTGGATAGGTACGAACAATGGGGATATTAATGTTTTCGAGAAGAACAGACGAGTGGCTGTCTATGGTAAAAATGATGGTGATTTGAATGGTAATCCGGTTCAGGCTTCCCTGTGCGATTCAAAAGGAAATCTATGGTTTGGGCTTTTTATAGGAGGAGTATGCCGCTATGATAAAGTCAGGAATACTTTTCGGCAGATATTTCCTAAGGATTTGACGGATGTCGACGTCAGGACCATTTATGAAGACAAGGATCATATTATTTGGATTGGTACCAGTAAGGGGCTCTTCAAGGCAGATATGGATGGTCATATTTCGGAACGGTATTTGGAAGATGTGCAGATACGCAGTATCTTTAAGGACGAACAAGGACGTTTTTGGATTGGTACTTTTGGAACTGGTGTCATTGTCTATGACACTGATTTCAGCATCATGAAGCATTTTTATGTGAAAGATGGCTTCCCTTCGAATACAATCAATGCTGTGTACGAAGATAGCAGAAAGCGGGTGTGGATAGCAACCGGTGAAGGATTGGTATATTTTGTCTCCTCAAAGGAGTGGGAATATAAAGTCTATAAACGTATACACGGGCTGGAGAATATCCACGTGCGTGCAATTATGGAAGATGCTTCGGGGAATATTTGGTTTAGCACGAACAAAGGTATCAGTTGCTATGTAGAGTTAAAGAATTGCATCTGCAATTACGGTCGTGAGGACAATATTCCCGTGGACGGATTTATGAGCAATAGTGCAACACGCGATGACGATAACAGGATTTATTTCGGTTCTCTCAACGGACTTTGCTACTTTGATCCAAGTATTGTACTGGCCGAGCGTGAAGCTCCTCCGGTTGTTATGACGGAGATGAGAATCTTTGAACCTCTGAATGACTGGGGGAACAAAGAAGAAGCACTTTCGCTCCATCGGGTGACGTCGGTGGAGTTGAATTACATGCAAAACAACTTTAGTATTGCTTTTAATGTCCGGAATTATGCTTTAGCCAATTATGTGGAGTATGCTTATATGCTGAAAGGACTCGAAAATTCCTGGTATACCGTTACAGAGCCTAATAATATAACTTTTCGTAACGTACCTCCTGGCAATTACCAATTTTTGGTGAAGACACGTATGAGAAATCAGGTCTGGTCCGATCAGATAACAACTTTGAACATCCGTATAGTTCCTCCCCTGTGGCTGTCATGGTGGGCAAAAATACTTTATATTGCAATGAGCGCGTTTATTGTGTTTTTCATATTCTATGTTTACAAAAAGAGGTTGGATGTAGAACTTTTATATAATATTGAAAAGAAGAACCATGAGCGGGAACATGAGCTGAACCAGGAGCGCTTACGCTTTTACACCAATATTACTCATGAACTTCGCACGCCTCTGACATTGATACTGGGACCATTGGAAGATATGCAGAAGAGTCATTCGCTTTCTGGCAAGGATGCTCAGAAAATATCAGTTATTCACCAGAGTGCTATCCGGTTATTGAACCTGATAAACCAGATATTGGAATTCAGGAAGACAGAAACGCAGAACAAAAAACTTTGTGTAGCCTATGATAATATAGCTAATCTGGTATATGAGATAGGACTCAAATATAAAGAATTGAATAGTAAATCTGATATTGAATTCCGTATTGAGGTGGAAACGGAGGATATGCCATTGTATTTTGATAAGGAGATAGTGACAATCATGTTAGATAACCTGATTTCCAATGCTCTTAAATATACGGAAAAGGGAGCGATTCTGTTAGGACTACGCAATGTGGTACGAAATGGCATCAGTTATACTGAAATAAAGGTAAGCGACACGGGCTACGGGATTACTCCTGAAGCATTGACGCACATCTTCGACCGTTATTATCAGGAAGGAGGCGATCATCAGGCTTCCGGTACCGGTATTGGCTTGGCACTGGTTAAGAATCTGGTGGAATTGCATGAAGGAGATATCAGAGTGGAAAGTACTTTGCAGGTTGGGAGTACTTTCTACATTAGCCTGCTGACGGATAATACTTATCCTGATGCACTACATGCCGACTCGCCGGGAAGTGCCGATGATGTATCGGAGGAAGAAAAGGAAATACCGGAATCTGAATCGGGTGAAAAGCGTATCTTGCTGATAGTAGAGGATAATTCTGATATCCGTAATTACATTGTAGAATCTTTCTCAGACGATTTTGAAGTAAAAACTGCTACTAACGGCGAGCAGGGTATAGAACAGGCTTTAAGTTGTATTCCGGATATTATAGTGAGTGATATTATGATGCCTGTCATGAACGGAATTGTCATGTGCAAAAAACTGAAAGAAGACGTACGTACCAGCCATATTCCCATTGTCTTGCTCACAGCAAAAGATTCTTTGCAAGATAAGGAAGAAGGATATCAGGTGGGAGCTGATTCTTATCTGACAAAACCTTTTAGTGCTACTTTGTTGCATAGCCGCATCAATAATTTGTTGGAGTCCCGCGCACGGTTAGCAGAACGCCTGAATGATTCGGCATCTCATCATCATAACTTGGATGACAAGCGTGTCCAGTTGGCAGAGTCTATGAATAAACTGGATAATGAATTTCTTGATAAAGTCAACCAATTGATAGAGGCACGTTTGTCGTCCGAGAAGGTCGATATTGGCTACTTGGCTGACAATATGTTTATGAGTAAATCTACGCTTTATCGCAAGATGAAGGCATTGACTGGCCTTTCTACTAATGAGTATGTGCGTAAGATAAAAATGCGCTATGCCGAACACTTGTTACTGGAAGGCAGATATAACATTTCCGAAGTTGCTTTTAAAGTCGGTATAAACAGTATGATGTATTTCCGGCAATGCTTTAAAGAGGAATTTGGAGTATTACCTTCGGAATATCTAAAGCAATCCAATTTGTCATAGCAGATGGTATTTATTTTCTCATCTTGATAATATGCTTGTCGGGCATATAAATTCTTCATTGCACGTATACTAATGGGTCAATCAAGCGTAAAAATTACACTTATTTTCCCTGTGAATGATATGTGAGCCTTTGTTGCACGTTTCTTATATATTGTATTATTATAATAATCTTTAGATTTGCTGCCGTAAACTAATTAATTAAATATAAAATAGCCTATGAAAACATGAATTTCCTCTTTTTGATTTGGGCTTAAGTTTATGAACTTACCCATTTACTAATTATTTAGAAACAACCTATTTAGAAATTGTATTATGAAGAACAAACGCTATTTAAAAGTTAGGGCTGATGTCTTGAAACAGCTCTATAGTCGATTTTTGCTGATTTCTGTCATTGCATTCCTGGGAGCATTATCGGTGAATGCGCAGAACCAAAATGTTAAAGGTGTAGTATTGGATAAGAGTACCAGAGAACCTCTTATTGGAGTAACCGTATTAGAAAAAGGTACCACTAACGGTACAATTACTTCACTTAATGGAGACTTTTCAATATCTGTGAACCCGGATGCTACTCTGCAAATATCCTACATCGGTTATGTTACGCAGGATATTCCTGTAAATGGAAAAACGAATTTTGAGATTATCCTGAGTGAAGACTCCAAAGTATTGGATGAAGTAGTTGTAGTGGGATACGGCTCCCAGTCCAAGAGAAAAGTGACTACTGCCATCAGTAATGTAACTTCCGAAGATCTTGTACGCTCCTCTTCTACCACAACTGCAGGTGCATTGAGTGGTAAGATGGCTGGTGTGTCTACCCGTGCATTGGATGCACGTCCGGGTAGAGGTATCAATGTGGAAATACGTAACATGGGAAAGCCCCTGTATGTAATTGATGGTATTCCTTATGGCGGAGATGCCAGCAGAAGCTGGGTAGGTACTTCACATGTATCCGGAGAAGATGCTTTCAATGCTTTAAGTTTGGAGGACATTGAAAGTATATCTGTTTTGAAAGATGCTTCGGCTTCTATCTACGGATTACGGGCGGCAAATGGTGTTGTACTGGTTACTACTAAAAAGGGCACCAAAGATGATAAGGTAAAGGTGAATTTGAATGGATATTACGGTTGGCAAAACCTGACTCGTTTCCCTGAACTTGCAAGTGCGCCTCAATATGTGAGAGGCTTGCTGGAATCGGAACAGAATGCAGGTAAGGACCCCAGCCAGCTTTATACAAAAGATGAATATCAGAAATGGATGGCAGGTACGGAACCCGGATACAAGAGCTATGACTATTATGATATCATCATGCGGAAGAATGTACCGCAATCTAATATCAATGCCAATATTACCGGCGGTTCTGCCCGTTCCAGTTACTACATTTCGTTGACTAATACTAAGCAGGAAGCCATGATGAAGGACTTTGACTACTCCAGAACGAATCTTCAGGTAAATCTGGAATCAAAGGTAACGAAAAGACTTACTGTGGGTGTTCAGGCCAGTGGTCGTTTTGAGAAAACAAGAGATGTGGGACTTCCTGGTGGTGACGGTTATTTTTCATCCATCCTTTCAATGTTCAGTAGTCTTCCTACCCATGGACCGTATGCCAATGACAATCCGGAGTATATGAATAATATACCCAACCGCCCTGACTTGAATCCGGCTTTATTTCGCAGAGATATTGCAGGATATAAGGACAATATGACCAAGAACTTTAATGGTAACCTTTATGCAGAATATAAATTCGATTTTGGTTTATCGGCTAAGTTT
Source organism: uncultured Bacteroides sp. (assembly GCA_947071285.1). Classification (GTDB taxonomy): domain Bacteria; phylum Bacteroidota; class Bacteroidia; order Bacteroidales; family Bacteroidaceae; genus Bacteroides. Next base: position 11,913 of record CAMTFK010000007.1, read on the forward strand.
ACATATTCCTACAACTATACGCATCTTGACTTTGACGGATTCCAATACTCTTATGATATGTATACTTATGACAGAGTAAACGATGTCTATAATTTGGGTGGCGGACAGAGTGCCAGATGGAGACTTGAAGAACAGTCTGATGCTGTGGCACGCTATGGCCAGTTCATGCTGAATTATACTAAGAGCTTCGGCGACCACAATCTGACGGCTGTTTTCGCTTATGAAAGATCGGATTATGACCGTGCAAACAGATGGTCGAATACGGCACCGACCAATAACTATATTCCTTTGAAGACATTGTCGGAACTTACTGACTATGGTGATGGCTGGACTTACCAGGCAAGATCAGGTTATATCGGTCGTTTGAACTATAGCTATAAGGACAAATATATGCTCGAGCTCCTTGCCCGTTACGATGCTTCTTACCTTTATGCTCCCGGCAAACGTTGGGGATTCTTCCCCGGAGTATCTGCGGGATGGCGTATTTCGGACGAATCATTCTTCGCTCCTCTGAAGAAGGCTGTCAATGATTTGAAGTTGAGAGTTTCTGTCGGACAGACAGGTAGTGAGGCGGGTGTAAGCGCATTCGGTTACCTGAGCGGTTACAACTTCAATAAGGGAGGTGCTGTGCTGGATGGCAAATATGTGATTGGCGTGCAACCCGGCGGTATGCCTGTGACCGACTTGTCATGGGAAAAGAACACCACCTACAATGCCGGTGTGGATATGAAATTCCTCGATAACAGACTTTCGCTCTCTTTCGACATATTTACCAAGGTTATTTCAGGAAGACCTGCTGCACGCTATGACGTTCTTCTGCCAAGTGAAGTTGGGTATGCCCTTCCTAACGAAAATCTCAATAAAGATGCGTACAGAGGTATGGAAGGTATGATTAGTTACGCTGATAACGTAGGCGATCTGGAATATAACGTAGGCGTTAATTTCACATACTCACGTTTCAGAAATGTAGAAACATACAAACCTCGCTTTGGTAATTCATGGAACGAATATCGTAATTCTATTGAAGACCGCTGGGGCGGTGTTTGGTGGGGATACCAGGTTATCGGCCAGTTCCAGTCCGAAGAAGAAATCAGAAACTATCCTATCAATAATGATGGTGAGAATAACAGAACGCAATTACCGGGTGACTTGATCTATAAAGATGTGAATGGTGACGGCATCATTAACGAGATGGACGAAAGACCCATTGGCTATCCTACAGGATGGTCTCCTATGTTGAGCTTTGGTGGAAATATTGGATTGCGCTGGAAAGGCATCGACCTTAACATGGACTTTGCCGGTGGTGGCATGCAGTCATGGTGCCAGGATTATGAGTTGAGAAACCCGTTCCATGCAGGCGGTACGTCTCCGGCATTTATTCTGGAAGACAGATGGCACCGTGCCGACCCGTATAACCCGGAAAGCGAATGGATTTCAGGCAAGTATCCGGCTATCAGAAAAGGTACGAGCGCCAACAATGGAAGAAACAGTGACTTCTGGTTACATGATGTTCGCTTCCTCCGTCTCAAGAACATAGAACTGGGATATAGCTTGCCTAAATCGCTTATCAGTAAAATCAATGTGAACAGACTGCGTCTGTATGTAAGTGCTTCGAACTTATTCTCCATTGATAATATGGGTGAATATCAGATTGACCCTGAAATTGAAGCAAGGGCTGCTGTGGTATATCCGCAACAAAAGACTATTATTGTAGGATTTAACGTTACCTTTTAACTATTGTCATTATGAAAAGTAAATATATATTGTTCGCACTTTTATTGGCTGTTGCCACTTCTTTTGTTAGTTGTGACGAAGATGGCTGGTTGCAGAGAGATCCTAAAGACAGGATAACCGATGAGCAATTGTGGAATGACCCCAATATGATATTGGGATTGTTGGCAAACTATTACGACAGAATGCCTCAGCTTGCTGGTGTATTCAATACCGGAACCAACACGGAATTTGATGATGCCATGTGGTCGGGACACGTTGACCAGAACTGGCACAATGACATCAATTATGCAGATGATTATGGAAGATACTGGGATTATGGCTACATCAGAGACATCAACCTGGCATTGGAGAATATGGAAAAACTGAGCGTGAAACTGAACGATACACAAAAGAAACAGTTCAATGCAGAGTTCCGCTTTATCCGTGCCTACGTGTACTTTGAGTTAGTGAAGAGAATGGGCGGTGTGCCCCTCATCACGACGCAGTTGATTTATGATGGCAGCGGCGACCCCTCGTCCTTGCAGAACCCCAGAGCGAAAGAGTCGGAAGTTTATGACTTTATCTACAATGAAATTCAGGAGATAAAGGACAACTTTACGCAGACGGGCAGCAGCAAAACACGCGCCAACAAAGTGACGGCATTGGCTTTGCAAAGCCGCGCCATGCTTTATGCAGGCTCCATCGCGAAGTACAACAGCCAGATGAGCAGTCCTATCAGCACCTCAGGCGGAGAAGTCGGAATACCGGCATCAATGGCTACCTCTTACTACGAGAAATCATTGGCGGCATCCGAAGCCATCATCGCTAACACCGATTATGAACTCTATAGCCCTGCAGGAGCATCGAAAGGAGAAAACTTCTATAAGTTGTTCATGGATAAGAGTTCCAAAGAAATAATTTTTGCCAAGGACTTTATGACCGGTAAAGTGCATGGTTTCACTTACGATAACGTGGTTCGTAGTTTCAGAGTTGATATTGAAGGTTCGTCCATACTGTCTCCTTCGTTGAGCCTGGTAGAAAGCTACGACTATCTGGATGGTTCTAAAGGTACGTTGCACGACAAGGATGCGCAAGGCAACTATGTTCTTTATGAAACAATCGATGGTATTTTTGCCAACAAGGATGCCCGTTTATACGGCACGGTGGTTTATCCGGGAAGCGCTTTCCGTTCATCACCTGTGAACATTCAGGCCGGTGTAGCCACTTGGGAAAATGGAGGATATGTGCTGAGAGTAGGTGATTTGGGATCGGTTTATTCTGATGGTAAAGTGCTGACCGGTGCCGATGGTCCGAGAGATAATGACCAGTATGTAAGCAACACGGGCTTCTACATCCGCAAGTATGTCAGCGAAAACCCTCAGGATGGTGTTCGTCCATCATTGGCTTCCAACTGGTATCCCTGGTTCCGCCTGGGCGAAATCTATCTGAATGCAGCCGAAGCGGCTTTTGAATTGAATAAGCCGGAAGCAAAGGATTATATCAATAAAGTCAGAGAGGTGCATGGAGGTTTCCCCGCCAACAGTATAAAGACGCTTACCAATGATATTATCCGCAACGAACGCCGGGTAGAACTGGCATTTGAAGATCATCGCTATTTCGACCTGAAACGTTGGAGAATAGCCGACAAGGTATGGGATGGTTTGGATACCAATCCGGTAGCAGTGGTTCAAGGCTTGTATCCATACCGCATTTCCCGTCCGGGACATGCTGATGACGGCAAGTATATCTTTGAGAGAGTTCGCCCGACGCGTTTCAAGAAAGCTCGTTTCTTCCGGATGGCTAACTACTATTCTTCTATAGATCAGGCTGTCATCAATAATAATCCCAAAATAGTAAAGAACCCGTTCCATTAAAAAGCAGTATAAAGATATGAAGACAAAAATTTTATTTATAGCAGCATGTCTGTGCTTCTTGCTTGCAAGTTGCGAGTATGACAATTATGATGCTCCCAGTGCAAAGCTGTCCGGTAGAGTGGTCTATGAAGGCAATCCGGTGGGAGTGCGTACGAACGGAACCCAGTTGGAGTTGTGGCAGGATGGGTATGCACTATATACCAAGATTCCGGTATACATTGCACAGGATGGCACTTTCTCGGCTTCTCTGTTCAACGGAAGCTATAAGCTGGTTCGTCTGGCAGGTGCACCTTGGGAAAACCAGACAGGAGATACGCTGAGGATTGAAGTGAAAGGAAATACAGTGGTTGATGTTCCTGTGAAACCTTATTTCATCATCAAGAACGAAAGTTATCAGAAAGGGGCAGGCAATGCCATTAGCGTTAAGTTTACTATTGAGAAGGTAGTGGAATCTGCGGAAGTGGTATCTGTTAATTTCTATCTCGGAAAGGGTATCCTGACCGATCATAACAAGAATGAAAACGGAGCAAAGGATGAAGACGGCAAGAGCATCTATAAGAGAGAGCTGGACCTGTCGACGTTGGTCTTAGGGCAAGAAGTGACAATGGACTGCCTTATTCCTGGAGAATTGCTGAAAATTGGGTCTGCGTTTGCACGTATAGGAGTGCAATCCAATAAGTCGAATGAGTATTATTATACTCAGGTACAAAAGATTAGTTTTTAGTGGAAGAAAGAGCAGTAGAAGATTGCTCTAATTAATTAAAAAGGGTCGTCTCGTTAACTGAGGCGACCTTTTTTTATCCCTAAGCTTTGCCAATTCCTTGCCACCGCATTGGCAAACTTTTGCCACTGCGATGGCAAACTTTTGCCAAGCCTATGGCAAGGTCTTGCCAACATGGTGGCAAAACTTTGCCAATATAGTGGCAAAAACTCGCTCTTATATGCCGGAATATCAGGGGTTACCATTCGTAACCTTCTACATAAGCATCAAATTCCTGTTTCTGGGTTACTCCGCACTTCTTGAGGATATTCTGTATATCCTTTTGCTCGGCAGGGCTGAGGAGGCGTTCGCCTTTGCGGATGCGGTAATACGTTCTTTGGCTGAATCGCTCTACCAGAAGGAGCATGGCACGTTGCCTCTGCTTGTGCGGCAGATTTTCCAGGATATTCATGCAACCTTTGGCATAGTGTACTTTCTTGCTTGAACGGTAGTGGGGACAGGCGCCTTTCAGCGCAGCTTGGTGTTTGGGACTAACGACTACCCAATATTCAATGCTGCTTGGGATGGCTTGTTCCACCAGTTGCCTCAGGCAGGTAGAGGCTTTGGGGCATTGACGGTTGAGGCATAAAGGGTAATTGTGCGGTGCGTCCGGAAAATAATGTTCTTCTTCCATGATTGTGAGTTGTTTGTTGTTGTTTCCAAGGCAGTTATCCTTTTTTAAAGAGAAGCTCAGTGTTTCTTTTGTGATGACTACGATTGAATTTCACGGCAAAAGTAATCATTATTCAGACACGATTGCCTGAATAATGACTCTTTTTTATCCATTTATTTCTCTTCAAACGTATTGAACGAATGGGGTTGGAGCTGTACGCTCAGATAGCGGTTGCCTAATTTCACGATTATTTCTTTGGTTTCATTGTTGAAGTTACCGGCTATCACTACTTTCTTCTTTTGTGGAGTTTCCACAACCATGACAGGTGTTTTGTCTTCTTTCTGTGGCTTGTAGGCTATGATGCGTGAACCGGGAGAGACGAACCGGCTGTAGTGCTTCACGGCGTAATACTCGGGCGTCAGAGTGGCCTTACGGGTTTTAGAATCCACATGTATCAGTGCATTCTGCTTCCATCCCCAGGGACTTTCTCCGTTATCGCAGAGCGTGTTGTTCCAGAAGGTGTATTCTTCGCAACCATTGCCCAGATAGTGGTTAATCAGGTGGAAAGTGTGCTCTCCTGCCTGCCAGTCGAAGCTGCCCCAGCCGCATTCGCTTTCGGACTGTACGTATTTGTACTGGGGATACTTTTCGCGGATTTTGGGCAATATCTGTCCGCCTTCCCACTGGAAGCCTATGCCTTCGATGCTTTGTGGCATACGCGGGTCGGAAAGTATCTTGTCGACGTAGTCGTAACGGTTCGTGTTGAAGGTGCCGAGGTATAGTTTCACATCCGGGTGATGCTTTTTCAGCGTAGGGGCCAGATATTCTACGTTGAAGCGCACGGTGCCTTCGGCAGTCCAGGCACAACCGGGATAGGGGGTGTAGCTGTATGCCTCGTTCTGATACATGACCATATCGACCGGGATTCCCTGTTCCTTGTAGGCATCGATGAATTTGCAGAAGTAGTTGGCATACGTTTGCAGATAGCGGGGGTCTTGTATCATGTAGTCGTTCACGGCCAGTTGCTCGGGGAATACGCCTTTACGCTTCTCGGTGTTGTCTTCGTAAAGGGCTATGCTCGACTCCGGGGACATTTTGTTGGTCTTGTCGCTGCGTACCGGATAGTCGTGGTTGATTTTCATCCAACTGGGAGGTGACCAGGGAGATACCCAGAATGTCATCCCGGGATTGTACTTTTGAGCCGCACGCACAAAGGGAATGATGGCCAGTTTGTCACGGTTGATGTTGAAATACTTTAGTTGGAAGTCGCCCGATACTTCATCACAACTGTACCAGTCGCGTGCATAATCGTTCGCATTCATCGAGATTCTTCCCCGTGTGAAGCGTAAATCTCCTTGTGGGGAGAACATCTTTTCCAGAAGGTCATCCTGCTCGTCGCGGGTCAGCATGTTCAGAGCATCCCAGCACAGTTCGTTGAAGGTGGTGCCCCATGCTTTGAAGGTGGTGCCTTCTTCTGTTCCGTCGACTTCTAAAAGCGGAGTCTGTCCGGCGCTCGATTGTAACTTTACTTTAGATTGTTGCCAGATGTTGGCTTCCGTGCTGCTCACCCAGTTGTAAGTCTGGGCATAGGTTCCGGTGGCAAAGGCAGTTGCCAGGCAATAGAGGAATACTTTTTTCATTTTCTTCTTTTTCATGGTAATAAGTCTTTTGAATGCAAAATAAGTAAAATAGTTGCTATTACCAGGTGTACAAAAGGCGCAAAAAGGGGGACAAATCAGTTCAAGCGAAGATAATATCATTGTGAGACGTCACGTATGGGCATAAAAAAAGGAGTACCGCTGTACTCCAACCTTTGTTAACCTTAAATCTAATACTATGAAAAACACAGTGCAAAGGTACGGACTTTTGGGATATCTCCAAATAAAACAAATAAAAAAGAGTGTTTTATAACATGTTTTAGCGAAAAGGACGCTTTTGTTAAGGCTTGCTAAGGATTTGAATCCTCTCCACGCTTATTTTCTAAAAAAGAATTATCTTTGTCTCATTAATAATGAACACAGAGGCACAGAGACATAGAGTTCTCTTTTTATACAATTGAAACACTCTGTACCTCTGTGCCTTTGTGTTCAATAAAGATAAATCCACATGAACGAAGATATTGTGCTCACCCCGATGATGAAGCAGTTTCTGGACTTGAAAGCCAAGCATCCGGATGCCGTTATGCTGTTTCGTTGCGGCGACTTCTACGAAACTTATTCTACAGATGCTGTTGTTGCGGCCGAAATCCTGGGAATCACCCTCACCAAGCGTGCCAATGGTAAAGGAAAAACCATTGAAATGGCTGGTTTTCCCCATCATGCGCTGGATACGTATCTGCCTAAACTGGTACGTGCAGGTAAGCGTGTAGCTATCTGCGACCAGTTGGAAGACCCGAAGATGACCAAGAAGCTGGTGAAGCGCGGCATCACGGAGCTGGTGACTCCCGGTGTTTCCATCAACGACAATATACTGAACTATCGGGAGAATAACTTTCTGGCTGCTGTCCATTTTGGTAAAGGAACCTGCGGTGTGGCCTTTCTCGACATCTCTACAGGCGAATTCCTCACAGCAGAAGGTCCTTTCGACTATGTGGATAAACTCTTGAATAACTTCGCCCCGAAAGAAGTGCTTTTTGAGCGTGGAAAGCGTGGCATGTTCGAGGGAAACTTCGGTAGCAAGTTCTTTACTTTTGAGCTGGACGACTGGGTATTTACCGAGACTACCGCCCGTGAGAAGCTTTTGAAACACTTCGAGACGAAGAACCTGAAAGGTTTCGGTGTGGAGCATCTCAAGAATGGTATCATTGCTTCGGGGGCTATCCTGCAATATCTCATCATGACTCAGCACACTCAGATAGGGCATGTCACTTCATTGGCGCGCATTGAGGAGGATAAGTATGTCCGTCTCGATAAGTTCACCGTCCGCAGCCTCGAACTGATAGGCAGCATGAACGATGGCGGCAGTAGCTTGCTGAATGTGATTGATAAGACCATCAGTCCCATGGGGGCCCGTCTGCTGAAACGCTGGTTGGTGTTCCCGCTGAAAGATGTGTTGCCTATCAACGAACGCCTCAACGTGGTGGAATACTTCTTCCGCCAGCCGGACTTCAAGGAGCTGATTGAAGAACAGTTGCATCTGATAGGCGATTTGGAACGCATCATTTCTAAAGTAGCCGTGGGACGTGTCTCCCCGCGTGAGGTGGTGGCGCTGAAAGTGGCGTTACTGGCCATTGAACCTATCAAAGCAGCTTGTATGGATGCTGATAATGCCAGCCTGAACCGTATAGGGGAGCAATTGAATATCTGCCAGTCCATTCGCGACCGCATAGAGAAAGAGATTAATAATGACCCTCCATTGCTGATTAACAAAGGTGGTGTCATCAAGTCGGGCGTCAATGCCGAACTGGATGATTTGCGTCAGATAGCCTATTCCGGTAAGGACTACCTGCTACAGATACAGCAACGGGAAAGCGAGTTGACGGGAATCCCCAGCCTGAAGATAGGTTACAATAATGTGTTTGGTTACTACATCGAAGTGCGTAATCTGCATAAGGATAAAGTGCCGCAGGAGTGGATACGTAAACAAACCCTGGCAAATGCCGAACGCTACATCACGCAGGAACTGAAAGAATATGAAGAGAAAATCCTCGGTGCCGAAGATAAGATATTGATACTTGAAACGCAGCTCTACATGGAGTTGGTGCAGGCGTTGAGTGAGTTTATACCCGCCATCCAGGTCAATGCAAACCAGATAGCTCGTCTGGACTGTCTGCATTCCTTTGCTAATGTGGCGCGTGAAAATAACTATATCCGCCCTGTTATTGAAGATAGCGATGTGCTGGATATTCGGCAGGGACGCCATCCGGTCATCGAGAAGCAGCTTCCGATAGGCGAGAAGTACATTGCCAACGATGTGATGCTGGATAGTGGTTCGCAGCAGATTATTATTATTACCGGTCCCAACATGGCGGGTAAATCTGCATTGCTGAGGCAGACGGCGTTGATAACGCTGCTGGCACAGATTGGCAGCTTCGTACCTGCCGAGAGTGCGCATATCGGCTTGGTGGATAAGATATTCACCCGTGTGGGTGCCAGCGATAACATCTCCGTTGGTGAATCTACCTTTATGGTGGAGATGAACGAGGCGGCTGATATCCTGAATAACCTGTCTCCGCGTAGTCTGGTGCTCTTTGATGAGTTGGGAAGGGGTACTTCTACCTACGATGGTATTTCTATCGCCTGGGCGATTGTAGAGCATATCCATGAGCATCCCAGGGCAAAGGCGCGTACACTGTTTGCTACGCACTACCACGAGCTGAATGAAATGGAGAAGAGCTTCAAGCGTATCAAGAATTATAATGTTTCAGTTAAGGAGGTGGATAATAAGGTCATCTTCCTGCGTAAACTGGAGCGTGGTGGTAGTGAGCACTCTTTCGGTATCCATGTGGCGAAGATGGCAGGTATGCCTAAAAGCATTGTAAAACGTGCGAATGACATCTTGAAACAATTGGAAACGGATAATCGCCAGCAAGGCATTTCCAATAAGCCAATGGCGGAAGTGGGAGATACACGCGAGGGTATGCAGCTCAGTTTCTTCCAGTTGGATGATCCGATACTCTGCCAGATACGCGATGAGATACTGACGTTGGATGTGAATAACCTGACACCACTGGAGGCGTTGAATAAGCTGAGTGATATCAAGCGGATTGTGAAAGGGAAATAATTTCCCTTTCATCCTTTTTAGTTCGTCATTTCCTTCTTCACACTATCCTTCTGCTGTTCCCTATAAAGCCTCGGCGGCATGCCAAAGCGTGAAGTGAACAGCTTGTAGAAGGTGCCGCGATTATTGAAGCCCGTCTGGTCCATAATCTCTTCAATGGTGAGATTCTTGGTTAGCAGTAAACGTTCCGCCATGGTAAGGCGATACTCCTTGATGATATCGGACGGTGACTTCTCGGTTATCGGTTTCAGTTTCCGGTAGAACTGGCGGGTGCTATAGCCTAAGTCACTGCTCAGTAGTTCCACGGATAAATCAGGGTTGGAGATGTTCTTATCGATGGTTTCTATCACTTTATCCAGGAACTCCTGGTCGTCTTTGTGGATGCAGTTGCCGTTCTCTACCTTGAAGGAACTGAAAATGGAGCTATAATACTCTTTTAAGTCCGATTTTCGCTTGATCAGCCGGTAGACAATCTTCTCCAGGTATTTCACATTGAAAGGCTTGGTGATGTAAGCTTCTGCGCCTGATTCGATGCCTTTCACCTGCTCATCTTCGTTGTGCAGGGCGGACAATAGAATCAGTGGTATGTGGTTCCACAATTTATTCTGCTTTATCTGTTGTGTAAAAGAGAGACCGTCGATTTCGGGCATCATCACATCGGAGATGATTAAGTCCGGCTGTTTCAACTCCAGATTGGCTAAAGCCTCCCTGGCATTGTTGAAAGACAATACATTGTACTCTTCTACGAATATCTCTGAAACAAACCATAACATGGAAGGATCATCGTCGATAATCATAATTGTCTGTTTGGAGGCATCGAAATTTGCGATGGTCTTTTCCAGTTTCATAGGTTCTGTATTGACATTCAAAGGGGGAGCCTTGTATACTTCCTGCTGCGTTTCTTGCTCCGTTAAAGCCAGTTCCGGCAAGGTTACGGTGAATGTCGTTGTCTCATTGGGCACACTGTCTACGCTGATTTGCCCGTTCAGCAGATTTGTCATGCTCTTGCATATAGCCAGTCCGAGCCCGTTCCGGGAGTTTGCCCCGTTCATCTCGAAGGAATCCAGAATCTTGTAACGGTCGAATATCTTCGCAAGGTTCTCTTTGGCTATTCCTTTCCCGGAATTAGAGATGCGAAGGGTGAGAAGCCGGTTCTCTACCTTCAATCCGACAGTGATACTTCCTTTCTCCGGAGTATATTTGAAAGCATTGGATATCAGGTTATTGGTAATCTTGTTGAAACAACTGATATCTGTGTTCCACAGAACATCGGGCTGGATGTCTAACTGATAGTTCAAATTGCGGTTTTCCGCCAATTCACCGAATGATTCTGCTATATTCCGTATCTTCTCCGATACGGACAGGCGCTGTACAGAGAGTGCTTTGTTACCGGTTTCCAATCTGCGGAATTCAAGCAATTCCAGAATCAGGCTATTCAGCCTTTCCGTATTCTGCCGTATCATTTGCCCATACCTGCGGATGTATGAATCGGCATTTGCATAAGTCAGTATCTTCTCGCACGGGCCGTAAATCAGCGTTAGCGGTGTGCAGAACTCATGCGTGATATTGGTGAAAAAACGCAGTTTCGATTCATAAATTTCTTCTTTCTTCTCCCGGTTCATTTTCTCAATCATACGGTGTTGCTTGCGGCGGTACTTTTGGATGAACTGATAAACCAGCAAGACACAAAGGGAGGCAAACAGAATGAAATAAACGCCATATGCCCAATAACTCAGGTACCAGGGAGGAGTGATATGAATGGTAAGACTCTGGGGTTGGCTTTCTTGCCCGTTGATATTGTTCCTGTATTTCACTAACAGGGTGTATTGTCCGGGTGAGAGGTTGGAGAATATGGCACTGGCTGATGTTCCGCTCTCTATCCAGTGCTCGCTTACTTCTTCCAGCTTATAAGAGTAGGAGTAGTTGTTACCGTTGATGTAATCGAGCGCCATGAAGTTGATGCAGAAGAAGTTCTGGCTGTAATCCAGTTGCAATACCGGCAAGCCTTTTTTCTCGGAGAGGAAATCATAGATATTATAATCTTTTCCGAAGATACTCAGTCCTTTCAGGTGTATTCGGGGCATGTAATCCTCCATGATATATGCATTGGATTTGACAGTCACAAATCCGTTTGTACCGCCAAAAAACAGCGTCCCCGTCCGTTGGTCTTTGTAAAAGGCTCCGTCACTGAATTCGGTGACGGCAAGTCCGTTTTCCCGATTGTAAGTCTGCCCTGTACTGGTATGGGGATTAAATCTTACCAGTCCCTGGTTGGTGCTGAGCCAAAGGTTGTGTTGCTGGTCTTCCAGGATACCATGTACGGTGTTATTCAGGAATAAATCGGTTTTGTCATGGTAATGTGAATCCTCCTGATTGAAGTAGAGCAATCCCGAACTGGTTCCCAGCCAATACCCTTTTTCATTCTTGTAGATAGCGAAAATGTCATTGGCCGTCTGGCTGTTCACTATGCTGTCGAAGCGGTAAGGGGTTAATTCCCCGTTATCGACATTCATCCGGTAAGCGCCATAACCCCGATTGCCAAACCATAGTGTGGAGTCGTTTTCCCGGAAAGAGGTGAAGAAGTAGTTGGAAGCCATGCGTCCGTCATCCAATACTATTCGGGTGGCTGATTTGATGGCAGGAGAAGCACTGTTTCCACCCAGAATAACCTTCACAATACCTTCACCTACAGTAGCTACCCATAGGGTGGAATCATTCAACTCATTGATGGAATGTACATATTTCACTTTCTCTCCGTCGGCTATGACGGGGAATTCCTTTATCTGTTTATTCTTATAAGAATAGTAGTTGATACCGTTCTCCGTGCCTATCCATAATCTATCCATGGAACCGGGAGCAAAGCAGTAAACCGCATTGTCGGTCAGGGTGCTGTTACCGGTGGAAATACGGTCGAAGGATGCCGGAGTACTGTTTTCCGGAGCATAGTCCCTGATGCGTAGTATGCCCCCTCCTTTGGTGCCTATCCATAATGTCTGTTCATGGTCATAGTAGAGTGCACGCACAGGGTTGTTTATCTGGTATACGGGAGTATCCAGCAAGGTGTTGGTAACGGAAAATGCATCATTGAAATACATATATACCCCTTGCCCGTCCGTTCCTATCCACACAATGTCCTGATACTTGTCCTTCATCAGGCAGAAAATGCCGGAATGAATATCGGTTGGCTGTATCTGGTATTTGATTTTCTGGTCGGACATGTATTTAAGTACAATCAGGCCGCTGCTTTTGAATCCGATGTAATAATCGTTCTGCTGTTTGATGATGGAAGAAACCTCTCCATGCGACTCGATTTCCGCTTTGAGGTCGGCAATGAAGTATTGCTGCTGGTTGTTGAAATCGTATTCATAGAGCGAGTAGGTTTCGTCGATGAAATACACCAGGCGCTCTCCTGAGAAGGCCCATAGTAGTCTCTCCGGATGTTTGAAGAGGTTGTTAGGCGTCAAGGTTACGCCTTGAGTTGTTTTGTTTATCTGATAACTGCGGGTATCGTTATCGGAAGTGAAGACCCACAATATATCATTCGCATCAATGGTAACAGACAGCACATGCCCGAATGTAATCCGGGGAACTTCCAACTTCTGGAAGACTTGTTCCTCCTGCTGATAATAGTAGAGGTATCCGTCATCTTTTACGATGAACAGGTCATTATTATCACTTTTGGCCATGTAGTTCTTGTCTTTGAACTCGGCAAAACTCAGGCAGGTCTGTTGCTTGGTATCCAGACGGTCGAGCCCGTAGTTGGTTTGAATCCACAGGACGTCTTTTTCGGTCTCCATGATGCTGTTTATCAGGTTGCCGGATAGTAATGCTTTGGAAGTATTGACAGGATTATAGACATGCAGGCTGCTGCCGTCAAAGACGTTCAGCCCGTCGCACGAACCAATCCAGATGATGCCTTGATGGTCCTGATAGAGAGACAGGATAGCACTGTTGGATAATCCGTCCTTATTGGAGAATTGCCGTAAGCTATATGCGTGGGCCTGGTGTGTAAAGCAACAACATATGATGCAGGTCAGCAATAATATTCCGAAGAGGTAGTGTCTGTTTTTCATATTTGTATATCGGACTAATTGGGTATTGCAAAGATAGGGAATAATGGCAGGATATGGCAGAGATGCATGAAAAAAGAGTAATGCTTTTCTGACTTTTTTGTTCGTTATGATGCCATGACTCTATTGTGGGACTCTTATGTCGCAAATGTGTATATGCTTTTAGGTGAATGCGCTTATTTTTGTAATTGATAGAGCGTTTATATTAATCACAATAAATATCTGACTATGAAATTACCGGTTATTTTATTAGCATCTATGCTGTTTTGTTCAGGCGGTGCATATGCACAAAACGCGAAACAAGAGAAACAGGCAAAAGCGTATATGGTGGCAGATGCCCACTTAGATACCCAATGGAACTGGGATATACAAACCACCATTAAGGAGTATGTTTGGAATACCTTGTCGCGCAACCTCTTTTTACTGAAAAAGTACCCCGATTATGTTTTCAATTTTGAAGGCGGCGTCAAGTACGCGTGGATGAAGGAGTATTATCCTACTGAGTACGAACAACTCAAATCATTTATCACTTCGGGCCGTTGGCACATCAGTGGCAGTAGCTGGGAGGCTTCGGACGTGCTGGTTCCTTCCGTAGAGTCTTCCATCCGTAATATCTTGCTCGGACAGGAATACTACCGGCAAGAGTTCGGAGTGGAGAGTACCGATATCTTCCTTCCCGACTGCTTCGGCTTTGGCTGGACATTGCCTACCATTGCCAGTCATTGCGGTCTCATCGGCTTTTCTTCCCAAAAACTGGATTGGCGTGTCAATCCTTTCTACGGAAAAAGCAAACACCCTTTCACGATTGGACTGTGGCAAGGAGTCGATGGCTCTTCCATCATGCTTGCACATGGATATGACTATGGCAAACGCTGGAAAAATGTAGACTTGTCCGAGGATGAAGAGTTGCTGAAACTGGCCGGACGTACTCCGTTGAATACTGTGTACCGCTATTACGGTACGGGTGATACGGGTGGTTCCCCTACTTTGGGCTCAGTCAACTCAGTGGAGAAAGGCATCAAAGGGAGCGGGCCGTTGGAAATCATCAGCGCCACCAGTGACCAGTTGTTTAAAGACTATCTTCCTTATGATAAACATCCCGAATTACCCGTTTTCAACGGTGAGCTTCTGATGGATGTGCATGGAACGGGATGTTATACCTCGCAGGCTGCCATGAAGCTCTACAACCGGCAGAATGAACTGCTGGGTGATGCAGCCGAAAGAGCTGCCGTTGCCGCAGATTGGCTGGGTATAGCCGACTATCCGGGTAAAAGCCTGACAGAATCATGGAAACGTTTCATCTTCCATCAATTCCACGATGACCTTACCGGCACCAGCATTCCCCGTGCTTATGAGTTTTCATGGAATGACGAATTCCTTTCACTGAAACAATTCTCCGGTATATTGACTACCTCTGTCGGTGCTGTTTCCGAGAAGATGGATACCCGCGTCAAGGGAATCCCTGTAGTATTCTACAATGCACTGGGCTTTCCGGTGACGGATGTGGTGGAAATAGCCGTTGAGGCTCCCAAATTCCCTAAAGGCATCAGCGTTTATGATGCGGAGGGCAAGAAGGTAGCTTCCCAATTGCTGTCTTATGAAGACGGAAAAGCACACTTGCTGGTAGAAGCTACGGTGCCTGCCACCGGATATGCCGTTTATGACATCCGTCTTTCCGGAAATCAGCCACAGGTAGCCGCATCTGCCGCAACCACTGCTATAGAGAATTCCGCATATAAGATTTCACTGAATGAACAAGGGGATATAACCTCTTTGTACGATAAGACGAACAATAAAGAGCTTGTTAAGAACGGTAAGTCGATTCGCCTGGCACTATTTACGGATAATGCCTCTTACAACTGGCCTGCTTGGGAAATTATGAAGAAGACCGTGGACAGCGCCCCTGTTTCCATCACGGAAGATGTTAGAATGACCCTGAGCGAAGACGGAGCCTTGCGCAAGACCTTATGTGTGGAAAAGCGCCATGGTGAATCTGTCTTCCGTCAGTATATCCGTCTTTACGAGGGAGAACTGGCTGAACGTATCGACTTCTACAATGAAATAGACTGGCAATCTACCAATGCGCTCCTGAAAGCGGAATTCCCTCTGAATCTTGATAACGAGAAAGCAACCTATGACCTTGGTGTAGGTACAGTTCAGCGCGGCAACAATGTATTGACCGCTTATGAAGTATATGCCCAATACTGGGCTGACCTGACTGACCGTGACGGCAGCTATGGCGTTGCCATCATGAATGACAGCAAATATGGCTGGGATAAGCCCGATAACCATACGCTCCGTCTGACTTTGCTCCATACGCCTGCCACAAAGAATAATTATTCCTATCAGGACCGCCAGGATTTAGGCTATCATACGTTTACATACAGCTTGATGCCTCATACCGGCAATTTGGACAAAGCACAAATTGCGAAAGATGCCGAAGTGTTGAATCAGCGTGTCAAGGCTTTCGAAGTAGAGAAGCATAACGGAACATTAGGAAAAACCTTCTCGTTGGTATCTTCGGACAACTCCAATGTGGTGATTAAGGCTTTGAAGAAAGCAGAAAGCTCTGACGAATATGTGGTGCGTGTATACGAAACCGGTGGCAAAGCTCCGCAGAATGCCGTGCTGACCTTTGCCGGAAACATCCTGAGCGCCCATGAAGCGGACGGAACGGAAAAGACTACAGGCGGCGCTACCTTTAATGGCAACCAACTGCAAGTTTCCATTCGGCCCAACAGTATCAAGACTTATAAACTCCGCCTGAATGCTGCCGGAAAAGCAGCGTTGAAGTCTGAACAGCTTCCTCTGAACTATGACCGTAAATGCTTTAGCTGGAATGAATTCCGTTGGGAAGCCGATTTTGAGTCAGGCTATTCCTATGCAGCCGAGTTGATTCCTGCTGAATTGACTGTCAACCGGGTTCCTTTCCGTTTGGAAACCAAAGAAGAACTGAATGGTATGGCATGCACCGGAGATACTTTACAGTTGCCTGCAGGGCACACTTACAACCGTCTGTATATCCTGGCTGCTGCGGCAACTGCCGAGCAGGACTCTAAAGGTATATTCCGTGCTGGTAAGAGCGTGCAGGAGGTTGTTGTTCCGTCTTATACGGGCTTCATAGGACAGTGGGGACACACCGGCTATACGCAAGGCTATCTGAAAGATGCTGAAGTGGCCTACATCGGTACACACCGCCACTCTGCCGAAGGAGACCAGGCTTATGAGTTTACGTATATGTTCAGGTTTGCCATTGATATTCCGGCTAAAGCCACTCAGATTATCCTGCCGGATAATAAAGATATCGTCCTGCTTGCCGCTACGCTTGTAGAAGAACCTTATGCTCCTGCCGAGGCTGTATCTACTTTGTTCCGTACTGCCAATAAAGACAATGCCGGTCTGCAAGGGGTGACAGAACCCAAGGTCAATCTGCTGAAACCGGAACACATCGTTGCCTGGTCGGGATATATCAACGACAAAGAGAAGCCTGCATTCCTTATCGACGGAAACGAGAGCACCAAATGGTGTGACATCTCCATGCTTCCCAATTACGTAGACTTCGACCTGGGGACAGAAAAAGAAATCAGTGGCTGGAAGGTGGTGAATGCTGCCCAGGAAAGCTTCTCTTACATAACCGGCGGTTGCTTCCTGCAAGGCCGGAGCAGCCATGATGAGGCGTGGCGCACGCTGGACTTTGTTACGGGTAATAAGCAGAATGTAATCAACCGTTCTTTAGGCAAGGCCGAAAAAGTACGCTATCTGCGTTTGTTGGTTACCCAGCCCGTGCAGGCTCCCAATGGGAAAGCTACACGTATTTATGAATTTGCCGTTTACAAGTAGTTGTTGACTACACCCTGTTGATACCAAACCCATATCCGGGATGTACTTGCTCCGTACATTCTTCGCTCAGGAGTACTTCTGACCGAAGAATGTACGGCTTTGGTACGGAGCAAGTACAGTGCAGGTATATCCGGGGTATAATTAATTAGGCTGATATACTTAATCTGTTTCATTATCATTTTACTTCTATTACCAAGATGAATATAAGTGTTCTTTTTTTGTGGGCTATGTCTGCAATAGCGTTCGATAGTCCGGGAAAAGTATCTCCGAAGGTTATTAACGAAGAAGTGTGGGCGGCTTATGACGGCTTTAATTCCACCTTCCTCGACCCCGGGAAATGTATCTATAAAACCGACTCTTCTTTTGAATCTGCCGTAGACCGGCACAACGGTGCGGCCGCTATCTGGTGTCAGCCCATTTACTGGGATATGGCAATGAATGCCTATAAACTGGCGGAAGCGCAGAAAGACAAAGCGAGAAAGAAGACTATGAAAGCGTTGTGCGACGACATCTTTGCAGGCAACAAAGCACACTATGCGAACTTCGATTTTGATGATAATAACGAGAATACCGGATGGTTCATCTATGACGACATCATGTGGTGGACTATCACCCTTGCGCGTGCTTATGAACTGTTTGGCGACCGGGAATACCTGAAACTCTCGGAAGTCAGCTTCGCCCGCGTGTGGTACGGGTCGGACAAAGTGGGAGACTCCGGTTCCTATGACAAGGAGAACGGAGGAATGTTCTGGCAATGGCAACCTATCCGGAATCCGGCTCCCAATAAGTTCGGAGACGGAAAGATGGCTTGTATTAATTTTCCGACCGTAGTGGCTGCCCTTACCCTCTACAACAATGTGCCGGAGGGAAGAAAACAGTCATCTGAAAGCACGCCCAAGTACCAGACCAAGGCGCAATATCTGGAGAAAGGCCGGGAGATATATGCATGGGGAGTGGAGAACCTGATGGACAAGAAGACCGGCCGGATAGCCGATAGCCGTCATGGCAATGGTTCTCCGGCCTGGAAAGCACATGTTTATAATCAGGCTTCGTTTATTGGTGCCTCCGTCTTGCTATATAAAGCTACGGGAGAGAAATCCTATCTGGATAATGCAATTCTGGCGGCCGATTATACTTTCAATACCATGTCTTCCGAACAAAAGATACTACCCTTTGAAAAGGGAATAGAACAAGGCATCTACACCGCCATTTTTGCACAGTACATTGCCATGTTGGTGTACGATTGCGGACAAACCCAGTATATTCCTTATCTGGAGCGCACTATCAACTGTGGCTGGGCCAACAGGGACCAAACACGCAATGTTTGTAGCGGTGAATATGATAAGCCTCTGCAACCCGGCATGGTGGTTGACAGTTACTCAGCTTCCGGCATACCGGCATTGATGTTACTGTTCCCTGTTTTCTGAACTACTCTATAATTGCCGCAAAACCTCCATTGCGTGCCAGGCGGATAGTTAGTTTGTCTCCCTTCCTGAGGCTGCGTTCTGTCTTACGGTAATCCATGGCTTGATGATTGGCATTTATGCCATCTTCAAAAGCCGTCATACGATAAGACCGACCCTCTTTCAGGAAGTCGAGATTTACTTCAAATTCTCTCTGTTGCTTCTGATTGTTAGTCATGCCGCCGATGAACCATTTATCCCCTTTCCGTTTGGCTACGAGGGCGTATTCGCCCACCTTTGCTTCCAGAGCTATTGTCTCGTCCCAGGTTTGCGGCACCTGAGTCATGAATCGGGTGCATTCATCGTTACGGTAATAGAGCGTCGGATTATCAGCCATCATCTGGAGCCCGGTTTCAAAGATGACAAATAAAGCCATCTGATAGGCGCGTGTGCCTATGCTGGCGGAGTTGGGGCGGTTGGAACAATACACTTCCGGCTGCATACTGAGCATGGCTCCCGGGGTGTAATCCATCGGGCCTACTGCATTTCTGATGAATGGTAGGTAGACGCTGTTGTCGGGTCGGCATCCTCCCATTTGTTCCATGCCTCTCACGCCTTCGTAAGAGAGAATATTCGGATACTTGTATTCCAGTCCGGCAGGTTTGAAGGAGCCGTGGAAATCGACGAACAGATGATGCTTTGCAGCCTCCCGGGCCACTCTTTCGTAATAGTTCACCATCCATTGGTCACTTCTGTCCATAAAGTCGATTTTAACGCCTTTTATGCCCCATTTCTCGAAAGTCTCGAACAGGCCGAAATTGTTTTCTACCGTCAGCCACGTCAGCCAGAGTACAATGCCTACATTTTTTTCTTTGCCATAACGGATCAGTTCGTGCACGTCTACCGTTGGGTTGGGGGAGTAGGGATCGCGGGTGCTCTTGGCCCAGCCCTCATCCATAATAATATAAGGGATTCCATAATTGGCGGCAAAGTCAATGAAGTATTTGTAGGTATCCAGATTGCAGCCCGCCACGAAGTTCACGTCGGGACCGTAGGGAGTTGCACCGTTCCACCATTCCCAGCTTGCCATTCCCGGCTTGATCCAGGAAGTATCTTCCAATACATTCTTTTCTGCCAGTTTGTAGGTCATTGTGTTCTCAAGTAATTGTCTGTCGTCCCGGCTGATTACAAAGTAGCGCCAGGGAAAGCTGCGTTTGCCGTCTGTCTTGGCTATATAATCCGCTTCTTTCAGTATTTTGACGCTGCGGTCGCCATCCTCACCAAATTCCAGCGGCACTTTAGGGAATGTGGCGGACATGCCGTTTCCTCCGGTACTTTTGAAGAATATAGCCGGATAATCCGTCAGGTCCGATTCGCTGATTAGTATCTTATAATCTTTTTGTGTATCAATCAGCACCGGGAGGTGAATCATGGGGTCGGATGTCTTCCATTCGTGGCTTTGTATATGCCGGTATTCCTCTTCATAAGCCGTTTTGAATCCTCCGGATTGCTGCACGTGGAGCCGGTAATTCTCTGGGAAATTTATCCGGAAAGTTTCGCTGTTCACTTCAATCTGCCCTTTTTGGTTGGTAATGAAGCGGTAGGCAATGCCGTCATTGAACGCACGGAACTCAATGGAATAGTTGCCCCTGAATGCCATCAAGAGCTGATTGTATTGGTTGGGAACTGCTGAATATTTAAGCGGGACGATTGGAGTCAATAGTTCATCAATCCCTTTCCGGCTTATTTTTGCCGGTTTGGGATTGATGCCTAATGGCTGATTATTAATCTCCATCCGGAGGTTGCATTGTTTCAACAGCGTATCGTTCAGGCAAATGACATCATAGTAAATCCGGTCAGAGAGATTCACTGACATTTTTATCTTTCTATCCGGAGATGAAAGTTCATATGTCTTTTGTCCGTGGCTGTGCAGGGACATGCAAACTGTTAATAATAATAGCAAATGTTTTTTCATGGTATTGTTTTTATGTTTGAGAAGCCGTATGATACGATTCTGTTCTTTTCTTACTTTTTCTGCATCTTGTCCATTAACACCTTCATCCAGTAACCGCCTATCACGGAACGGGCTTTGAAGCCTACCCAGGTTCCTGTATCGGTGTAATGCCAGTCGTTCATCGGAACGCGGGATATGGTTTCGTCGGCATACTTGTACACGGGTTCAATGAACTTTTCAAATGTGGCCTGGTCGGAAGACATGGTGGCGGTCCACATGATCCAGTCGGATTTGGTGTAAGTCTGGCGGTTGTCCAAGGGCAGGCCGTAGGTGTTCTGTTTGGTCAGATAGAACTTGATTTCTTTTTCTGCAATGCCGGGGAACAGGTTCAATCCCCACATTTTATCCCATACCATGTTGTACTTCTGGCTCCAGGTATTCTCACGGTCGAAAGCCAGACGGTAATGGTCGCCCTCACGTGCCATTTCTTCCCATTTCACAGCCATCTTCTTGGCGGTGGCTGCATATTGGTCGGCAACCTCATTCATCCCCAGCATGCGTGCCATTTCGCTATAAGCGGCAACTCCCATGATGGCTTTGATGGATAGGTTGGCATTGTGTGCCCAGTGTCCGGCAAAGTCATCCGTGCACAACTGGTTTTCAGGGTCCTGACCGTATTCTGCAAGATAGTTAGTCCAGATTGTCAGCAAATCCCAGTATTTCTTGGCATAGTTGGCATTGCCTTCCGCCTTTGCAATGGCAGCGGTCAGGATCACCATGTTGCCACCTTCTTCAACCGGCATGTCGCCGCCGTAAACTTGTCCGTTGGCTTTGGGGTATGTGCCCAGATCGTGAGCCGGGAACGGCTTATTCCAACGTCCGCTGGCACTGTATTCAAAGATACTGGTCATCATTGCTTTCTGCAAATCCGGGTTGTATACAAGGAACAGGGGAGCGGATGGATAAGTCAGGTCAACGGTGTTGATGCATCCGTTACTGTTGTTTTCCTTGGAGAAGAACAGCAGATTGCCTTTTTCGTCCTTAAACAGTTTGTGGGCTGCAATCACCTGGCGATAGGCCAGTGCACAGATTTCGGCATACTTACGTCCTCCGGCCTGTTCGGCATCGTTCATAATCATGGCGTCATAAGCACGGCAACGCTCCATCACATTCTCATAATTATCTTTTGCACGTTCGAATGCGTCGAAGATGCTGACTTTACCGTCGTGTTTCCAGTAAGCCATGCGACGCTGGTACATATATTCGATGGAGTAGATGTCGTCATACCCCACCATCATAAAGCCCGATTGGCCTTCTGATGAAACCTTGCCCAGATTGTCAACGTATGCCATTGCAGGTATCTGCTGCGCATTGCGGGCTATCACTTCTGCCTGACCGGGAAGCAACTTTCCGGTAGATGCAAATGAAGATTTCATGTCGTTGTAATCGCCCAGGCTGACGGCGGTTGACGCACTGATGTTTCCTGCAATATAGGCGTAGCCCCAATCAATACAAATCAGGTCTCCTGTTTTGGCAGTGACGGGTTGGTTGATGGTTCCTGCCTGTACATAATTCAGGCCATTGCGGCGGATAATCTTAGAAACCGTGGGTTGTGTCAGCTCATTGACTGCCAGTTGCGGGGTGGTTTCTATATATACTTGCACGTCGTGCTGTTTCTTGTCGGTGGCACGTGCCTGATAGGAGATGTAATTGACCGGAGTAGAAATCAGGTCCAGGTCATCGAGCATCAACGGAGCCGTAAATACGACATCCAGTTCCACCGGTCCGCAAGTGAATGTATAATAAGTTTGGGTCGGCAATACGGATACGGATTTTTGCACTGCCAGATTCTCGAAAGCGAGGCTTTTGCTGTTCGGAATATATAGTCCGAAATCTACATAAGCGCCTCCTGTGGTATTGTGGCAATGTGCTGCAATTACATTCTTTCCTTTCCGGAGTTTCTTTTTGGCATCGGCGGTCAATTCCAATAGCACATTGTCTCTCCAGCAATATTCGGTTGAAACCAAGCGTTCTCCGTTCAGGTAAAGCTCGAATACATCATCATGGGAGTATTTCAGGTAAACGGCATTGTTGCTCAGGTCGTCGTTTAAGTTGAACTCACGGCGCACCCAGATGTCCTTTTGGGTGGTCCAGGGAGTACCGACAGGTGATCTGTCGGAAGTGCCAAAGGCTGCTTTCCCTGTTTTCCAGTCTGCCGGGGCGTATTCGATGCTTGTCCAGTTGCCTGTTGGCTGCTGGAAAGTATAGGATGCTTCCCAAGCTTCATTGTCGGCCATAGGAAGCAATACTTCCAATGTTTGTTTGCCCATGAAGCGATATACTTTTCCATCTACGCGGACTGCTCCGAAAAGCGGATGCTCGGTTCCGGTCCAGTGGGTGGTGGGCCCTTCGTTCAGTTTGTCGTAGGGCGACCAGATGGAAAGATAAGGGTCGGAAGTAATCAATGGCACCGAGGGTGCACGGAGTTCCGTCTTTTGTACAGGTGTGAAGAAATCGGCTGCCTGTGACTGGCAAAACAGGCCGATTGCCAATATCGTTGTAAATAAGCTCTTCATTATGCTTGTTCTTAAAGTTTTAAGTTATTAATGAGAATCAGGAGTTAAAATTAACTCATTATTGTAGCGGTTATGAATCAGTTACGAGCTACGGGCTACAAGCTACAAGTGCCTTTCGGAACATAGCGCAGCCACTTGTAGCTTGTAGCCTGTAGCTCGTAACTTTATTCCTTTCTGCACCGTTTCGTTGTCAGATACTGTTCAGTAAGTCCAGTTTTCCTTCATTCACCAACTTCAGTATCAATTCTCCGAAGAGTGTGTTCTGCCATGCAAACCAAGCACGGGTGAAGTTGGCAGGGTCGTCTTTATGGAAAGATTCGTGCATGAATCCGGTGCCTGCATCCGTAGCCAGCAGCATCCGGATGCATTCCTTAATTTCCTGGTCATCCTGACTGGTGAAAGCCTTCATCATAATGCTCATGGGCCATACCATATCATATCCAATGTGTGGTCCGCCTATTCCTTCACCGGCTTTGCCTTTGAAGAAGTACGGGTTGTCCAGACTCCATACAAAGCGGCGGGTGTTCTGGTAGATAGGGTCATTAGCGTCTACATCCCCCAGATAGGGCATGGCAAGAAGGCTGGGCACATTGGCATCGTCCATCAGCATATGGTTGCCGAAACCATCTACCTCAAAGGCGTAGATAGTGCCGTATTTCGGGTGGTTGTAAGTGGCGTACTTCTGTAAAGCAACCTCTACCTCGTTGGCCAGAGCGGTACATTCCTGTGCCAGGGAAGTGTTCTGATTGACTGCTGAAAGTATTTCCGCAGCTTTCCGTAAAGAGGATACGGCAAAGAAGTTGGACGGAACCAGATATTGGAACGTAGTGGCGTCGTCCGAAGGGCGGAAGCATGAAACAATGAGCCCCACCGGATTGACGGGAGCACCCAGACCATCGTTGTTCAGAGTGTCGAGCGCGCGTTCCGTCTGACGTTGGAATTTATAAGGACCGACGCCGTCTTTGCGTTGTTGCTCTTTGAATGTTTTGAGTATGTTTGTAATAGCTTGGAGCCATGCCTCATCGAAAACGCTGGTATCTCCTGTTTCTTTCCAGTATTGATAAGCCAGGCGGAGAGGATAGCAAAGGGAGTCAATCTCCCATTTCCGTTCGTGCAGTTCGGGTTTCATGTCTGTCAGGTCGGACATCCAGTGACCGCCTGTGGGACCATCATTGTATGCATTGGCATAAGGGTCGATGTTGATGCACATGAACTGGCGGCGAATGACACCTTCCAGCATCTTCTTCAGTTCAGGGTCTTTGTGCGCCAGTTGCACATACGGCCAGACTTGTGCGCCGGAGTCGCGTAACCACATGGCATGGATATCACCGGTATAGACAAATGTATCGGGTTTCCCGTTCAGGAGGCGATAGTGCACGGTGGTATCCAGCGTGTTCGGGAAACAGTTCTCGAACATCCATGCCAGTTTCTGGTTGGTCAGTAACTTCTTTACCCGCAGGATTTCGGCTTCTACGGCTTTGGAAACGTAGAGCCTGTCTTTTACGGCAGGACGGTTGGTCTTATAAGCAGCAGCTATCTGAGCATGGTTCACAACTGTGGTGTTGTCCTGTTTCAGGGCTGGTTCCATTGCTTTGGCACTATTGTGCATGCAAAATAAGGCTATGGCGCATAGGCCGATATTTCTTTTCTTCATATGGTGGGTATTAATATTTTCTTATTTGATATTTGCAAGGCGGGCATACATTTCAACCATAGCGGCCTGCGTCAGCAACCATTTCCGGTTGTCGTGGGTGTTTCCGCTGAGGTCTGCATTGAACAGGCCTTTCTCATCCCGTGCGTGTTCCCAGGCGTAGTCCAGACTTTGGTTGAAAGAGTTCAGGTAGGTTTTGTTCCGGTCTGCCTGATACAGTTCGATGAAGCCTCTCAGCATGACTGCGGTGAACCAGATATCACCTTTCTTCAATAGTTTGAAAGGTTCACCCTGCTCGGGGGTATAGTCCATGAAGAAATAGTTGTGGCAGGCTTGGGCGATGTTCTGGGCATCAACGAGGTAGTTTTTATCGCCGGTTAACTGGTAAAGGAGTGCTGCCGACTGCATCATCTGTCCGCTATTGTAGGCGAATTTGGCTTTGCCTATCTTTCCGCTTAGGGAGATATTGTCGAAATAGAGATAGTCGGTGGAGTCTTGCAAGGTTGCTTTGGTCCATTCGTAAAGGAGCTGTCCCTTAGTGAAGTATGCGCTGTCTTTGGTGGCTTCGAAGAGTTTCAGTGCAAGGACTGAACCGGGGGCGTTTGAGCAAGTGTTCTTGGAGCCTTTCTTTTGTTCGCACCAATAAATGCCGCCTCCCAGATTGTCATCCGTACCGCTTTCTATAAACTTCCAGATGAGTTCCGCTTTCTGGAGATATTTTGCTTCCCGGGTGAGCAAGTAAATATCAGTAAAGTCAATGCCCAGCCAGACATTATCGTCATAGAAACGGTCGGATTGCGGTGCACTGTTGATATATGAAGCGTATGCCTCGGGAGTTCTGCGGGTATCGTAATATTCTTCCAGCCCTACCAACACTCTATTGTCGAGCAATGACTTGTAGTCTGCATCACCTGTAGCGGCGAATAGAGCATTTACGGCTGAGAAAGTCCCGGAATAGGGCCATAGATAAGAATACTGGTTGGGTATATTCTTTTGTTCTTCGGACGCCAGATAGGTCGCCGTGTAGTCGCCTATGTTTGAAGGGTAATTCTCACGCAACAGATATGTGCCGGAGGCTTCATAATTCTGGTATAAGGAATCTAATGTTTGTTTGGCTCGTGTCAGGGCGGGTTCATTGCCTACGGCAATTTGTTTTTGCGTATCACAACCTGTGATTGCCAGTACGCAAATCAATAGACTGAAAAGTGCTTGTCTTGAATTCATCATTCTTAATTTTAGATTGTTAAAGGTATGTTTTTCTGTATGCAAAATTATGCGCAAATGGATAAAGGGATATACGCTTTCACGACATAAATGTATCCATGTCACGAATTGACATATATATGTCACAAAAGTATATAAGCTTATCAGCTTGGATACAGCCGGAGTTGTGGCTGTTTCTTGTGTGCCGATGGTAAAACTTCTTCTGAACTAAAGTATGTTAAGAGGACATTCTTCGTATTATCCCGATTTTCCGGTAACCTTTGTCGAGAATCAGTTGTGCATCCTGAAGACAAGTAAGAAATATCCTGATTTGAGGAAAGGGGATTTGATTGAAACCGTCAACGGGCAATCTGCCACAAGGAGTGAAAGGTATTGTTTTTGATATGATGAGGTTATCCTTCGGTACCGGCACTATCCATACTTTCTAATCTGGCCGATTCGACAATGTCTGCCGATGTCATCGACCGCCCTTACTTTTACTATCATGCAGCGAGTTCGGGCGGAGGTATAGGTATAGGTTGACATAATCCACTACCATATCGTATTTTTCCAATATCCTGTTGCCTATGATGCCGATGTAGAAATCGCTGCCGGACAGGGCACCGCTTTTGTCGTAGGAGAAATGGATGTCTATATCAGGCAGCTTATCTTTTCCTATCTGTACGCTTTCGGAACGGATGATACCGCCTTGGGATTCACCGGACAGCCCTACGGCTGCCCAAGGGTGTGTACCTTCCAGTTTAGTTAATCCTTTCTCGTTGGCGGTTTGTGTTGTAAGTGAGATTGTATGTGCAGAGCCGGTGTCCAACAGGAAGTCTCCACTGATTGTTTTCTTGCCTATCTTTATTTTCAAGGGAATAGTAGTTTGAACTATATGCTCTTTCATCTTGATACGTGTCCATGACTTATCGAATGAAAGTTGAGGCTCTCCGGGGTAGAGTTTGAATGTCTGCTTGTCATAGTAAACTTCGAATGTTAGTTGTTGTCCGGGTTCGAAGCCGACGAGAACATTGCTGCTCAATAGGTTTTGATATACTTTATAGTTGGGTTCTTCGAAAGTATAGTCTCCCGTATGGCAACGGATGCGCTCAAAAGCCCTTTTCATTTTGGTTTCACCAGTTCCTGCACCACCGCCGTCACTGGGAACCTCCAGCCCTCTCTTAGCAAGTTCTTCTTTTACTTTTTCGGTATGTTCACCAAATAAGCCTTCTTGCAACTTCTTTTTGTTAAGTGTATGATTACTGACAAAAGCACTATCGAGGGAAAGTTCATATGCGCCAGTATCCAGACAGAAAGTGGCTTGTAAAGTATCATTGATGATACCTTTGGCTATGATATGAAATTTGTCGTAAGAGAAGGGATGACTCTGAGGAGCGTCATTGCTTTGTGCCTGGGCACAGATACTTCCGATGAAGAGAAGCATAATGAAGACGAAGTGCTTTTTCATGTTTTCTGAGTATTGGTCTCTGCAAATATATCATTTATATGTATAGGTTGACCTACTGATCCTTGAAAAAGAAAGGGATAAATTAAATCGTTTTGCTTCCAGATATCAATTTGATGGTTTATTGCTTTTTTGTTGACATAAAGATTGAATTTCTAAGATTGCGCTAACGTGGCATTGGAATGAATTACTGCTTTTAGCACGATTCATCATCTCTTTTCGGGAGGTAAACTATCTTTTTGCCTGTAACACACCATCTGTTTACCTTGAACGGATGGTCTTTTCAGACAAAACAGATGATGTATTCAGGTAAAATACACCATCTGTTTTTCGGTAGGGCTACACCTTTTGCCCTAAAGGGTGTAGCTATTTCCCTGAAAGGGTTATACTATGTGGATGAAAGGGTGTAGCTTTACCGAAAACATGCTTTATTTTCTTCTGATTGAATGAATGGTTCGATACTATATCAATCTACCTTTTGTCAGTGTTTCGCCCTATATCGGGCTTTAAAACACGGAAAGGGGACAAATCTTTCCCTCATGTTTTTCTATAAGGGCTTTTGCCTCCTTTCTGCATTTCTGCTAAATGAAATCCTTGCGTTTTTCTTCTTCTGCTTGCCTTTAGGGTAGAAAGAAGAGACTCTCGGGCGATGGGATTATCAGATTGTCAATCTGATAATCTCGTTTCTTTTGAAAGAATATCTTTATGCCTTCTTCTTCCCGTAGAAGAACATAAAATATACCCCTATAATCACAAACGGAACACTCAGCCATTGCCCCATATTCAGCGACATGCTGTTTTCAAAGTCTACCTGGTTCTCTTTCAGGAACTCTACGAAGAAGCGGAATACAAAGATTTCCGTCAGGCAGAGGCCGAAGAAGAAGCCACGGTGCAGCTTTTTGCCGTAGTTCTTATACAGGAAAATCATAATCAGGAAGAAGATGAAGTAGGCGATTGCCTCATAAAGCTGTGCCGGATGGCGGGGCAGCATATCCACTCTTTCAAATACAAATGCCCAGGGCACATCGGTTGCTTTACCGATGATTTCGGAGTTCATCAGGTTGGCAAGTCGGATGAAGCAAGCGCAAATAGGGGTGGACACGGCTATCATGTCCAGTACGTCCATGTAGTGCATCTTCATCTTGCGGCAGTACATCCAGAGGGCGATAATCAATCCGAGGGTACCGCCGTGACTGGCAAGTCCGGCGTAGCCTGTCCACTTCCAGCCACCTTCGGGCGGGAATTGTATAGGCAATATCATTTCCCAGAAGTGATGCAGATAATATTCCGGCTGATAGAACAGGCAGTGCCCCAGCCGGGCGCCGATGAGGATACCGAAGAAGCAATAGAAGAACAGCGGTTCGAACTTGGCGTCGCTGATTTTCTTATCTCTATACTGGTAGCGGACTACGAAATAGGAGCATGCGATGCCAATGACCCACAACAGACCGTAGTAACGAACGGGTACATGACCGAAGAGGTTGAACAGTTCGGGGTTGGGGTTCCAGTTGATGGTTAGTAATGAGAGCATATTTTCAATTATATTTGGTTTATAGATAGTTTATTTACTTTTTGTCGCTTGTTTCCTCCCGTAAAAGAGCATGAAATATATTCCGATGATAACGAACGGAACGCTGAGCCATTGCCCCATGTTGAGAGTCATTGTATTCTCAAAATCCACTTGGTTTTCTTTCAGGAACTCCACAAAGAAACGGAAGACGAATATCTCTGTCAGGCAAAGTCCGAAGAAGAAGCCGCGGTGCAGCTTTGTGCCGTGGTCTGACTTCTTATATAAGTAAATCATTCCCAGGAAGAAGATGAAGTAGGCGATGGCTTCGTAAAGCTGTGCCGGATGGCGGGGTATCATATCTACCTGTTCGAAAACAAAGGCCCAGGGTACATCGGTTGGCTTGCCAATGATTTCGGAGTTCATCAGGTTGGCAAGGCGGATGAAGCAGGCGCAGATGGGGGTGGCTACGGCTATCATGTCCAGTACGTCCATGTAGTGCATCTTGGTTCTGCGGCAATACAGCCACAGGGCGATGATGAGTCCGAGGGTGCCGCCATGACTGGCAAGTCCTCGATAGCCTATCCATTTCCAGCCTTCGTTCGGAAACTGCTTGAT
Source organism: uncultured Bacteroides sp. (assembly GCA_947071285.1). Lineage (GTDB taxonomy): Bacteria > Bacteroidota > Bacteroidia > Bacteroidales > Bacteroidaceae > Bacteroides. Next base: position 41,879 of record CAMTFK010000007.1, read on the forward strand.
GGGAAGTATCATTTCTATGAGATGATTCTGATAATAACTCCAATCGTAGAAGATGCAGTGCCCTAACCTTGCTCCGAGAGTGATGCCGATTACGCAATAAAAAAAGAGCGGGGTGAACTTGTCTTCACTGATTTTCCTGTCGCGGTATTGGCGCTGGACTATGATGCAGGAAAGTACGATGCCGATGCCCCACAGTAGTCCGTAATAGCGAATGGGGAAACTTCCGAAGAGGTTGAACAGTTCGGGGTCGGGATTCCAGTTGATGGTGAGCAGTGATGGCATAAATATATCTGATTATATGGTTTATTGTTTGAACTTCTCCGCCACCATCCTGTACGTCGGAATATCAATCCCCTGTTCTTCTGCGGCAGCAATCATATCAAAGAGCAATCCTTGCACTTCACTTTCGTGTCCCTTAGCCATATCCTTCTGCATGGAAGCAGTACTTTCGGGGTCCAGCTTGTCGATAACTTTAAGATTATATTCTACAATGTCTTCCTTGAAGTCAATACCGAGTTTAGCGCCCAGTGCAGCACTCTCACGGGACAGTCCGATAAACGTATCGCGCACCTCTCCGGGCTTCTGCACTTCGCCCATAGGCACATCGTAATAGGCTCCGGTGACAGCCATAGCGGAGATGAAAGACCACTTCACGAAAGTATCCCGGTTGATGTCGGGAGATATCTCGGCTTTGATGCCGCTTTCCTGCAAATCCTGTTGTATAGTTTCCAACGTTCCACGGGGAACAACCGTGCCTTTGTGTGCACCGTAAACCAGACGGAATATCTTGCCCATTTGCGTGATTTCCCCTTTGCCGGACACGAAGCCGACGATGTAGATGCAGCCATCCAGAACCGTCACTCCGGGCACCAGGCGCTGGATGCGGGGACCTGTGCCGTAGACATTGAGAATAGGGATTACAACCGTGTCCTTGTGGGCGGAGCGTTTTATCAACTCCGTTATCGAGTCTACGGAATAGCCTTTGACGCATACAAAGACGACGTCGGCTTTGCCTGTATATTCTTCGGCGGTATAGGCTTTTATGGGTAGTGTATGTTCACCTTTCAGGTCGGAGTGCAGACGCAATCCGTGTTCGCGCAGAGCAGCCAGATGCTCACCGCGGGCAATGCAGGTCACATCTTTTCCGGCAAGTGAAAGAAAGGCGGCGATACTGCCTCCCACGCCACCTGTGCCGGCTATAAGGTATTTCATATGATTGTTCTCCATTTTGCAATATACTATTTTACGTAGATTTCTTTCTTAACTATCTATGGTAGAGTCCTGTTATTTACTCTTGTTGAATTCTTCCAATCAATTCCTGCGGAGTGAAATGCAACTTTGAAAAGGCAAACCACTTCTTGCCAAGGTCTTTCAATGAGGCTCCGATATGGAGTACCTCAGAGTCTATGATGAGGAAACGGTCATGTGATTGTTTGTATTCCAGGATGCTTGTGGGTGGATATTCGGTATTGTGCCGTTGTAGGTCCAGTTGTAATGTTCTACTTAATTTAGCCGTATATATCGTAGCTTCCACTCCTTTGTTTCGTTTGCTGAGTATCATAAGTGTATTTTCATCTACATAATTATCTATAAGAATAATGCGTTCTTTGGCAGAGCGTATTAGGTTGCTTGCAAAGGCATAAGCATCAAAGATCTGTCCTTCGAAGAAGATGCCTTCTACAGGGGGCAGGGAGGTGTGGACAAAGAAAGCTATTTTTTTTGAGTGTTCGGCTACTGTTTCTTCTAATTCAGATAGGCGTTGATTGATAGCGTAGCCTTTCAATAAATATTCTTTCAGGACTTTATTTGCCCATTGGCGAAATTCTACTCCTCGTTTTGATTTTACTCTATATCCAATAGATAAAATCATATCAAGGTTGTAATGTTCAGTTTGATATGTTTTTCCGTCTGTGGCAGTTGTCGCAAATTTTGCGACAACTGGAATATCGGATAACTCCTCTTTCAAAGCATTGTTGATATGTTTACCAATCGTTTTGATATCCCGATTGAATAACTTTGCTATTTGCTGCCTGCTAAGCCAAACAGTTTCATTCTCCAATCGGACCTCAAGCTTGAAAGTGCTATCTGCTTGATAAAGTATTATTTCGCCTTTTATATGATTGTTCTCCATTTTGTTGCAATGTGCTATTTTACGTAGATTTCTTTTTCCATATAGTAAAGCCCTTCGCCCCGGTCACCGTTCTCCAGGTCTTCCAGTTCTACCTTGAAAACACGGTAAGGGAGTCCTGCTTTCGGATGCTTGGGGATGTCTACGGTCAGCAGATAGGCATTGGCGTATTCGTTGGCGTCAAAGTACTCTTTT
>CAMTFK010000008.1 GCA_947071285.1 uncultured Bacteroides sp.
GAGATCTGCGCATGTCTCGTGGGCTCGGAGATGTGTATAAGAGACAGACGTGATTGTGGCACGGAAAACAAACTGATTCTTACATTTGCAATGACAAAAAGCCTGTTATAATAGGAAAGACACATAAATGAAAAACACTTTCTTTTATTGCGGCTTAGATGTTAGAATTTCAATTTTTAAATGAAACGTAATGAAGAAGAATTCAATTTTAGAACGATGTCAACCATTATTATTCTCTATATGTATGGTAGGTGTATTAACTTCGTGTAATTCCATGAAAAAGAATCAAGATCTTCCCCTTATCGGGAAATCTGTAGCTCTCTTCGACAATTTCACCTACAAAGGTGAAGATGACTTCTATGTATCAAATCCCCTATCGGATAAGGAATGTTTCTACAATCCGATTTTACCTGGATGGTATTCCGACCCGAGTGTTTGTACTAATGGTGATGGGGATTATTTTCTGGTGACCTCTACTTTCTCTTATTTTCCGGGAGTTCCTATTTTTCATAGTATAGATTTAGTAAATTGGAAACAAATAGGTCACGTATTGAACCGTCCGTCACAATTGGTAAAACTGGAAGGTCAAGGAATCAGTGGTGGAATTTTTGCTCCTGCGATTAGCTATAATCCGAAGAATAAGACCTATTATATGATAACCACCAATGTTGGTGCGGGTAATTTCTTTGTGAAAACTCAAAATCCCTTCGGTGAATGGTCAGAGCCGATTATGCTACCTAGTATTATTGGAATTGATCCTTCTTTTTTCTTTGATGAAGACGGTAAGGCATATATTGTCAATAATGACGACGCTCCGGATAATAAGCCTGAATATAGCGGTCACAGGACTATTCGTGTGCAGGAGTTCGATGTGAATACGGATAAGACTGTAGGTCCACGTAAAGTCCTAATAAATAAAGGTGCCTGTCCCGCAGACAAACCGATTTGGATTGAAGGTCCACATATGTATAAAATCAATGGGAAGTATTTTTTAATGGCTGCTGAAGGGGGAACTGCCGAGTGGCATTCAGAAGTTATTTTTCGTGGAGACTCTCCTATGGGTAAATTTACTCCATGGAAAAACAATCCGATTTTAACCCAGAGAAATTTGGATTCAGAACGCCCCAACCCCGTGACATGTGCTGGTCATGCCGATTTGATTCAATCAAAGGAAGGTGATTGGTGGGCATTCTTCCTGGCATGTCGTCCTATCAACAACAAGTTTGAGAATTTGGGACGTGAGACATTTGCCATGCCTGTCAAATGGAGTGAAGACGGATTTCCTTACATGACACAGGGAGAGGATAAAATACCAATGACAGTGAAACGTAAAGGCGTGGAACGTGATTCCATTGTAACTTTTGGGAATTTTGAAGCAAACGATGAATTTGATGAGGCTACATTGGGTTTGACATGGATGACGCTTCGTACTCCTGCTACAGATTTATATTCATTAACTGAAACGCCGGGTTATCTAACCTTGAAATGTGCTCCTGTTAGTGCTACTGAAAAGAAAACGCCTGCATTTATCTGTCGTCGTATGCAACATCATAAATTCACGTGCAGTACACGTATGCTGTTTGACCCTTCGAATCATGCAGAAAAGGCGGGTTTACTCTTATTTAAGGATGAAACACACCAGTATTTTTTATCAGTAGGCAAGGAAGGCAGCGATAAACTGGTTTCACTTTCACAAATAGGCGAATCAGGAAATAAAACATTGGCAAGTCAAAAGATAGATAAAGACGCAATGGCGATTGATTTGAGGGTCGTTTCAACAGGTGCCACCTATGAGTTCTTTTATAAAACCGGAGAGGAGAAATGGGAACTATTATGCAAAGGAATCGATGCCGGGTATTTGTCAACAGCAATGGCTGGGGGATTTACCGGAACGACAATTGGCATGTATGCAACTAAAAACAGCCACATTAAAGAAAATATAAAATAAGTAACTATTAAATAAAACTACTTCCTGAGCGGAAGTAGCCCAAACAGAAGAATAATTATTCTAATAATAACATTTTAACTATTAATTACTAGCAACATGAAAAACTCAATTAATCTGAGGTTCCTTAGCCTTACATTATTGCTGTGCTTATTTCCAACGTGGATAATTGCACAAAGTCTTTCTATCAAAGGAAGTGTGAAAGACACAATGGGCGAACCTATAATTGGTGCTAATGTACTAATTGCAGGAACTACAAATGGAATTATAACCGATTTAGATGGAAACTTTACTATTACAGTTCCAAAGAATGGGGAATTGGTTATATCATATATAGGTTATCAAACTCAAACTGTTAAGCTAAATAAACAAACAACCATTGAAATCATTTTAAAAGAAGATGCAGAAGCTTTGGAGGAAGTTGTTGTTGTCGGATATGGAAGTCAAAAGAAAGCTACACTGACCGGTTCGATTGCCAATGTTGGCGGAGCAGAGATTGCTAAAAGCCCGTCAGTTAACTTGGGAAGTTCTTTGGCCGGTAAGCTTCCTGGTCTTATTGTGAACCAGCGTTCAGGACAGCCTGGTGACGATGATCCTTCAATGAAGATTCGTGGACGTGCCTCTTTCGCCAGCGATAATGGTCCGCTAGTTATTATTGATGGTATGGAGCGTGGCAACATGACTCGACTGAATCCGGATGATATTGAAAGCTACACTGTCTTGAAGGATGCGTCAGCCGCCATTTATGGAGCACGCGCTGCCAATGGTGTAATCTTGATTACTACAAAAAAGGGAACAAAGGGAAAGCCACAGTTCAGTTTCTCTCAAAATGTAGCGCTCTCTGCGCCTACCGTTAAGCCCAAAGTATTGAGCTCAGCTGAATATGCAGAAGCATTCAACGAGGGTTATTGGTATCGTTTGGGCCGTCCCGAGTCAAGTTATACACCTTACTACTCTGACGAAGCCATTCAGAAATATAGAGATGGCTCAGACCCTGTATTGTATCCAAACACCAATTGGTTGGATGAAACAATGAAGAGTCATTCTATGCAATACGTTACAAGTATGCAAGTAACGGGAGGTACAGATAAGGTTAGTTATCTGCTCTCATACAGATTCCTGAAACAAGGATCCGGCTATCACCACAATCCTATTGATTACAAGCAGCACACTGTACGTGCCAATATATCTGTTGAGATGAATGATTATCTGACTGTTGGTGCCAACATCAGTGCCATGATACGTGACAGGATGACTACTCCTACATACCAAAGTGATAATTTCTGGAACATCGTCCATGCCAGTCCTACTCTTGTTGCCCGTTATCCTAATGGTCTCATAGGACCAGGACGTTTGACAGAGAATCCACTTCTGCTGGATAGAAGAGGTTATCAGAAAATGAACAATACCCCTGTAAGTTCCTCGTTTACAGCTACTTTAAAAATTCCATATATAAAGGGATTGAAGGTTGAAGGTTCTTTTAATTATGACTTCAACAATCAGTTCCAGAAAAATGTGAGAATCCCGTATACCTATCATGAATATAATGTTAATACCGGAGAATATGAGGAGAAAAAGGGTGCAGGCTCTAATTCTTCAGTCATTCAGGTACAGGACGAGAGTTGGAAATGGACTACTTTGATGTGGAATGCTCGTTTGGTGTACGAGACGACCATCAAGGAAAACCATAGTATTAGCGCAATGTTGGGTATAGAGCAGCAACAGGGCACTTCTAACTGGATGAAAGCTTATCGAAAGAACTTCTTGACATCTTTATTGCCAGATATTGATCGTGGTAGTTCTGCAGCAGAAGACAAGGATAACGGTGGTAATTCAGGAAGAGATGGGCGTAACAACTACTTCGGACGTCTCAATTATGATTACCGTTCAAAATATATGGCAGAATTTATCTTTCGTTATGACGGTTCTCATAAATTTCCAGCAGGTAAACGATATGGCTTCTTCCCAGCTGCCTCATTTGGATGGCGAATTTCAGAAGAACCATTCATGAAAAACTTGTCCCCGGATATTGACCAACTCAAACTGCGTTTCTCTGCAGGACAGACAGGTTATGACAGTGTTGACGCCTATCAGCATTTGCAGACATATTCCATTGGTGGAAATTACGTATTCGGCACAACAGATACAAGTGGTATCCAGGCAGGAATCATGCCCAATTCTGATATTACATGGGAAGTAAGTACCAAATATGATTTAGGTCTTGAAGGTGGATTTAAGAATGGACTGATTGGTTTCAACCTTACCTTGTTCCAAGAAAACCGTTCAAGTATTTTGGCATCACGAAACCTCTCCATTCCCGGAACACTGGGCTTCACAGGATTACCAAATGAAAATATTGGTAAGACCCGCAACAGAGGCTTTGAACTCGAACTCAGCCATAGAAACCGTGTGAACAAAAATCTCTTCTATGAGATTATTGGTAACATCACTTATGCAAAGAGCAAGATCATCTATATGGATGAGACACCTAACACATTCGAGTACAGAAACCAGACCGGACGTCCAATCGGTGCCGATCTCTTTTATAAGGCAGATGGCATTTTCCATACTCAGGAAGAACTTGACAACTATCCTCATGCTGCTGGAACACAAGTCGGAGATATCAAGATCGTCGATTTGAATGAAGACGGTAAGATTGATTCTAATGACCAGTACCGATTCGGATATACAAACACACCTCGTACAGTTTTTGGACTAACTACAAATTTCCAGTATAAGAATCTTGATCTTAGTCTTTTCTTTCAGGGACAAACAGGTGTTTACAATTACGATGATCGTTTTGAAATTCTCGGTAATGCATCTTACGACAATGCATATGCTGAGCGTGCAAAGAACCGTTGGACTGTTGATAATCCCAATGGAACCATGCCACGTTCAGACGGCTACCAGCCAGGAAAGTCAACATTCTACTGGCAGGATGCCACATTCATTCGTTTGAAGTCTGCTGAATTGGGATATACACTTCCGAAAATATGGATCTCAAAAATTGGATTAACAGATTTGAGAGTGTATGTCAGCGGATTTAATCTGTTGACATGGGCTAAAGAGATCAAACATATTGACCCGGAAATTAGTGACGGCAGCTTGAACTATCCTCAGCAGCGTGTAATAAACTTCGGTTTGAATGTTAAATTTTAAAATAGAATAAAATGAAAAAGTATTTAATAATTTCTGCTATTGCATTATTTTCGTCTTGTTCTGATATTTTGGACATCGCCCCATCTGACAAAATTACAGATGCGGCAGTTTGGACAGACGCCAATCTGGTATCAGCATATCAGGTAGAATTGTACAATTGTGTACAGAACGGTTTCAGAAGTTGGAATGACTGGCTGTCAAAAGGAACAGATGAAACCTATCCTTCCATCAACTGGGGACCAAGTATGTACCAGTGTGGTGAAATGACTCCTGACAATATCGGTTCTTTGGATTATTGGAATACAGGATACCAGTATATCCGAAAGATCAATCTGTTCATTGAAAAAATGGATAATACTACCCTCAATATGAGTAATAAGGATTGTCTGGTAGCAGAAGCAAAATTTTTGAAGGCATGGATTTACTTTCAGTTAATTACCCGCTATGGCGGAGTGCCTATTGTCAATGAATGCTATAGTCTTGAGGACGCCTCTTCCGTTACGTTCACTCGTAACACCCTTGATGAGTGTGTAGCCGAAATTGAGAGACTGATTAATGAAGCCATTCCGGCTCTTCCACAAACTTATTACACTGACAACGCCAATTTTGGTAGGGCTACCCAGGACGTCTGTCGCGCATTGCTGTCACGTACTTATCTCTATATGGCATCTCCACTGTTCAATTCAAGCAATGATAAGACCAAGTGGCTGAAAGCTGCTGACGCTACAAAGGATTTCATGGATAAGGCCGGTAATACCTATGAGTTGTATCCTGATTATGGCGAAAGCTTCAGATTGACTTCTGGAACATTGAACAAAGAGTGGATTTGGGGTCGTAACTTTACCTCTACCAATGGACACGATGCTCCTATGGATAATTTGGGACGCCGCTGGGGGGCGTATGGAGGATGGTTCGCAAGCAATGGTCCTTCACAAAACCTGGTGGATGATTATGATATTCAGTCAACCGGTCTGCCTGCATTCAAATGGGTGAACGGCGAGAAGGTTCTTAATGAGGAGTCTGGCTATGATCCTCAGAATCCTTACGCTGACCGCGACCCACGTATGGATGCTACTGTAATTCGTGACGGTGCCGTTTATCGTGGTGTTACTCATGAAATGTGGATTGCTGAAGATCAACAGACTTGGGGATATGACTCTTATAAGCAAAGTGGAGATAACCCACGTACAAACTATGTGCTCCGTAAGTTTATGCCAGAAGCTGATCAAGCTATTGGTTGGGAGATTAAATGTGTCATTCCATGGCCATACTTCCGTCTTGCTGAGATCTATTTGAATTATGCAGAAGCTATGTTCGAATTAGGCAATGAAGATGCTTGCAGAGAGTATATGAATAAGGTGCGTAACCGTGTTGACATGCCGGGTATTCCTTCTACTGTGACAGGAGAGAATCTGAGACAGCGTCTTTATAATGAGCGTCGTGTAGAATTTGCTTTCGAGTCTCATAGAATTTTCGATGTACGTCGTTGGAAGATTGCGATGGAGACTGAAAACAGAGATATCTATGGTATGGATATATATTTGGATACTAACACCGGCAAAAAGAGATATGAACCGGTGAAGCTGTATGACAAGAAGGGTAAGTTTACAGAAAGAATGTACATGATACCTGTTTCGAATGATGAGTTAAGGAAGAATAACGGCACTCTGGAACAGACCTCTACATGGATCGATTATTAAACAGACCTATTGAAGGTAAGTAGTATTTTTAACTATCCATACTTGTAAAACGATTAAAGAATAATTTTTTTGTAGGTAAAAACAAGTAGGATGAGAATATTTATGTTTTCATCCTACTTTTGTTTATACCAAAACAAAAAGAACGATATCGAATTTATATTGTCATAATACAAATTTTGGTATATACTTATTCATGATCAACAATTTAAAATAGAATGTATATCTTGTAGATAACAAATTGCAGATATGAAAAAAGGAACTTTATTAATAACGCTATGCATTATTTCCACTATTTCTATCAGAGCTCAAGAACTAAAACTATGGTACAGCCGTCCGGCAAATAACTGGACCGAAGCTTTACCTTTGGGCAATTCACGTTTGGGAGCAATGGTATTCGGCGGAACAGTCCGCGAAGAGATTCAGCTGAATGAAGAAACCTTTTGGGCGGGTTCACCCTATCACAACAACAATCCCAAGGCGCGGGAAGTGCTTTCGCAAGTGCGACAGTTGATTTTCGAGAAGAAGAACCGCGAAGCACAACATCTGATTGACGCGAACTTTCTCACTCCACAACATGGCATGAGCTATCTGACGATGGGTAGTCTCTACTTGGACTTCCCAGAGCACGAACAGGCCACTGACTTTTATCGTGACCTCAATCTGGAGAACGCGACAGCAACTACCCGTTACCGGGTGGATAGCGTGACTTATACGCGCACAGCTTTCACCTCTTTCACAGACAATGTCATAATCATGCACATACGGGCTTCCCGTGCAGGAAGTCTCTCCTTTTCAATGTCGCACGCTGCCCCATTGAAGTCCCTGACAACCGCTAAAGGAGGAAAACTGATTATCCAATGCGAAGGCAAGGAACAAGAAGGCGTACCAGCCGCACTGAAAGCCGAATGCCAAGTACAGATAAAGACAGACGGCACTGTAAAGGCCGGGAATAAGGCACTGGCGGTAACCGGAGCCACAGAGGCGACTCTGTACATCTCTGCCGCAACAAACTTTGTGGACTACAAGACAGTCAGCGCCAATGCCTCCAAACGGGCGACGGAGTATCTGAAATGCGCCCTGCGCATACCTTACGCCGAGGCATTGAAAAATCATACTGCGGCCTATCAGAAGCAATTTGGCCGCGTGACTTTTGCGCTGCCTGCCTCTGCCCAGTCTGAAATGGAAACGCCTGCCCGTATCCGGAACTTCAAGAACGGGCAAGACCAAGCAATGGCCGCCCTGCTTTTCCAGTTCGGACGCTACCTGCTGATTTCCTCTTCACAGCCCGGTGGCCAGCCCGCCAACCTGCAAGGGATATGGAACAACAGCACCCATGCCCCGTGGGACAGCAAATATACCATCAACATCAACACGGAAATGAACTACTGGCCTGCCGAAGTCACCAACTTGAGCGAATGCCATTCACCGTTGTTCGGCATGCTGAAAGACCTGGCTGTGACGGGAGCCGAAACGGCTTGTACCCTGTATGGCTGCCGGGGATGGATGGCGCATCACAACACCGATTTATGGAGAATAGCCGGTGTGGTTGATTTTGCGGCTGCCGGAATGTGGCCCAATGGTGGCGCATGGCTGGCTCAACACATCTGGCAGCACTATTTGTTTACAGGTGACCGTCAGTTCCTGAAAGAATATTATCCCGTTCTGCAAGGAACCGCCCGGTTCTATCTGGATTTCCTGGTGGAACACCCTGAAACCGGATGGATGGTCACATCTCCCTCCGTATCTCCCGAACATGGTCCCATTACGGCAGGATGTACAATGGACAACCAGATTGCAGCCGATGCCTTGAGGAATACATGGCTTGCCGCACAGATTCTCGGAGAGCCGACTGCTTTCCAGGACTCGTTGAAGCAGATGCTGCACAAACTTCCGCCCATGCAGATAGGTCGGCATAACCAGGTGCAGGAATGGCTGGAGGATGTGGATGACCCGAAAGACGAGCACCGCCACATCTCCCATCTGTACGGGCTTTATCCCAGCAATCAGATTTCTCCCACTCGTCATCCCGCCTTATTTCAGGCGGCCAAACAAACTTTACTCCAGCGTGGTGATATGGCTACAGGATGGAGTATCGGATGGAAGATTAATTTCTGGGCGCGTGCTCTTGACGGCAATCATGCGTACCGGATTATTGAAAACATGTTGAATCTTTTGCCAAGTGACGCTGTAACCAAAGAGTTTCCTGACGGACGTACTTATCCTAATCTGTTTGATGCCCACCCTCCTTTCCAAATCGATGGTAATTTCGGCTATACGGCCGGTGTAGCGGAGATGTTGCTGCAAAGCTATGATGGTGCTGTACACTTATTGCCGGCATTGCCTGACGCATGGAGCAAAGGCTATGTGAAAGGATTGGTGGCACGTGGTGGATTTGTGGTGGATATGGAATGGGATAACGCACAGCTGGTTAAAGCGATTATACATTCACGCATCGGTGGAATGTTGCGTATTCGTTCGTACGTACCGTTGAAAGGCAAGTACCTAAAGAAGGCTCATGGCGAATGTCCGAATCCGTTGTATGCTCCTGCCGAAATACGGGAACCTTTAGTCGTAGCAGGCTTAAAACCTCAACTACCGTTACTGTACCGTACTTATGAGTATGATATAGAGACGCAACCGGGAGGTGATTATGAATTGGAAGTGTCATGGAATGGAGTAATACAATGAGAGCATTATTGAAATGTATAACTTGCAAAAAGCTGCAACATGAAGATATATTATTTAAAAAACCTTCAAATGATTTTTATAGTCATTTGTTTTATGGCTATTTTAGGTTGTAAAGCTCAGGAAAGGGACAATCTCCTTTTAAACGAACAAAAGCAAAATGGTTACTGGGGTGACATGAGTGACGGTACTTATCGGAATCCTATTCTTGCAGCGGATTTCAGTGATCCCGATCCTATCCGTGTGGGAGATGATTATTATATGGCAACCTCGACTTTCGAGACTTCACCGGGAGTGACAATACTTCATTCAAAGGATCTCGTGAATTGGAAGATAATAGCAGGAGTATTTGATGAATTGTCAGAAATCAGTGATGCCTTTTCTTATAAGCAAATGAAACGTTATAATGGTGGAGTATATGCGCCTTCTATACGTTATCATAACGGTTTATTCTATGTATATGTAAATCTCTATACAGATGGAATGTTTGTAGCAACAGCAAAAGATCCGGCTGGGAAATGGTCTGTCCGTCCTTTAAAAGACAAGAACGGAAAGCCTTTGCTACTGGAAGGCTGGACTGATCCTTGTCCATTATGGACTGAAGACGGGAAGGCTTATCTTGTGAGCAGTAATCCGGGAAAGATATGGTTCGGGTATTTGTTCGAAATGACTCCGGATGGTTCGCAACTGCTGGATGCGGATGTGGAGCACATGAAAGTGCGTAATATCGTGTATGAATACCCTAAGGGAGGGACACTGTATAGCCCTAATTATTCTACTGAGGGGAATAAGATATACAAGCGCAACGGATATTACTATATAGTGCATATAGAGTTTCTGGAGGGCGGTAAAGGTGCTGGTACTTATATCTATCGCTCCAAGAACATTTACGGAACAAAGAAAAATGGTACCCCTGGCAAACCAGGGGATATCGGTGAATACGAAATGAGACGCATTGACCTTCATGGCAATCCCTACAGGCAAGAATTGCCGGGGCAAGGCGGTTTTGTAGATACTCCTGATGGACGCTGGTTTTGGATAGCGCAGTTTAATCGTTACGGTTCTGACGGACGTACTCCTTGTTTGTTGCCGGTGACCTGGATAGAAGACTGGCCTATTATAGGGGATTCCATAGCGGATGGTTATGGCAGAATGAACTGGAGGCTTTCCAAGCCGATAGCTTCATCCGCTTCTTTCCTGCCCCACGGCAGTGATGATTTTTCTTCATCGGAATTGAAGTATTTCTGGGCATGGAATCACCAGCCGGACAATGAACGGTGGTCTTTGACGGAACGTCCCGGCTTTCTACGTTTATATGCCGGAGCCACGGTAAACGGTATGGATTCTCTCTTTCTGGCAGCCAATACGATTGAACAACGCTACATGAGTTCGGACACGGTGGCTGTAACGGTAAAAATGGATATTTCGGGCATGTCTGAAGGGCAAAAGGGCGGAATGGTGCATTTTAATGGAGGAGTGGATTATGCACTCTGCGGAATTCAATACCTGAAAAATGGCAAACATGTGATTTACGAGAAGAACGGGCAAGTGATAAACAGTATCCCCCTGCCGGAAGGAGTCAGGACGATATATATACGTTCCGTTTCAGGATTTGAAGAACGGGATGAAAGTAAGCAATATACCACGGAAGGGCAACACTTTCTATACAGCCTTGATGATAAGACTTTTATTCCTTTTGGAGAAGAATACAGAATGGGGACAGCAAATTTCAGAGGTGATATGATTGGCATTTGCACCTACAATAACAAAGAGGCTAAAGGCTACATAGATGTGGATGATTTTAGCTATTATGTGGGTAACAAACCCAATATGCAACGTTGATAAAGATATATGTAACGTTCCGATGACTCTCTTTTTTAATCGGCGTTGTATATTTGCAGCCGATAATATGAAATTCATAATCGTAGTAACAATATAAATAACAATTATCATGAAAACATTTTCTCTATCACTACTATTAGTGTGTTTAATGTTTGGATTCGGCGCAAAGTCATACGGACAAGCTGCCGAAAATCTAAATTTGAATAAAATAGTCCAGCCGCCCTACAATTGCTATGGCCGTTTGGCCGACGGTTGTCCCAATGCGGAAAAATTGGGGTGGAAAGTTGGAATGCAGTTTTATTCATTTCATAAATATACTTTTTTTGAGGGAATAGACCTTACTCGTGCTTTGGGATTGCATTATATTGAAGCAACTATTGGAGCACGAATCAGCCCGGAAACCACCCAGGGAATCTATGCAGGAATGCCCCAAGAGTGGATGGACCGTATCAAACAGAAACTTGCAGCAAGCGGTGTAAAATGTGAGTCTATCTATTACTGGATGGATGGAAGTGGCAAAGGTTTTGAGGATGTGGTGAAGTTCTGCAAAGAGATGGGATGGATGATTGTCACAGACCCTCGCCGTGCGAATAATGGTGGCAAGCCCGTTTCTTATTATGAAGATATTCTGAATAAATATGACGTGAAGATGGTCTTCACTAATCATCCGAAAGCTGCATCTTATTGGAATCCGGATTTTACAGTTGAGGACACGAAAAACTATGGTCCCTGCATAGGGGCTTCGGTGGATATCGGTCACTATATGCGTGGAGGTTTTGACACGTATGAGATAGCCAAACGTTATATTGATGAAACAGGAAAGCTGTATCATTTCCACATGCGTGACGTCAGTGAACGAGGTCCTCATGGTCTGGATGTTCCTTGCGGTGCAGGTAAGGGCCGCCTTTCTGAAATCTTTCAGGCCCTGAATGACAGTAATGTCAAACCGTTGATGATGTTGGAATATGAACATGACTTTGATAATCCGATGCCTTATCTCATACAGAGCGTAAACTATATAAATAAGGTATGCGGTGATATGATCAAGGCAAACGAAAAGAAAGCCCAGTTAGGTGATACGATCAGACTGAACGCGAATACCGCTAAATTTTCTGCGGACATGAATTTGCAGGGTAACGGTGCGGAAGCTACTATTCACGCGTGGAACAAACCCGATCAGGCTATTTCGTGGACGACCAATCTGAAGCCTGGAAATTATCAGGTGCTGATTCGTTATTCACAACCTTACGCAGGCAGTGCGATGACACTCGATGCCGACGGACAAGAATTGGCGACACTGTTCAAACCGACATTTACCTGGTATGACTATACAACAGCAGAGGTTGGCGTCATCAAAATAGCCAATGGTGGAGAGGTGACTTTCTCTTTGCATGGAATACAGAATGGCATAAATCGTGATAAAGAAGGAAAGTTGAAAGCCAATGAAGCACTCCCCGATGTGCATTATCTGGCACTTGTGCCTACTTCTTTACCGGCGACTTCACAACCGGTGGATATTCTTACTCTTTTCAAGGGCACGAAGATTTTCAATGGAAAGGACTTTGACAGCTGGGAAGGGAATGACGGAGAGAACAGCATGGCTCATTTCCGGATAGAAAAGCGCGCGATAGTAGGCGGAACAATGGACAAGGATTTGGAACACAACCAATTTGTACGTACCATACGTAAATACAAGAACTTCGAATTGCGCCTGAAATATAAGGTGAAAGCAACAGATGATAATTATAATGGAGGCGTACAGTTCCGGAGTATGCCCTGTACAATTCCGGGACGTCCATTCGAGATGGTTGGCTATCAGGCAGATATTATTTCTTGGAAACGTGGCGCACTCTATGACGAACAACGCCGTTGGGATTTCCTCGGAATGCAGTTGGGAACGCCTGTGAATTATAAGGCTAATGAATGGAATGACTATATCATTCGATGTGAAGGTCCGCGTGTCCGCATTTGGCTGAATGGCATAAAGACGACTGACTATATAGAGCCCTATACCGATGAACCGTTCGAAGGTATAGGTACGACTGTAAGTCAGGATGGTCACATCGCTCTTCAAATTCATGAAGGAAAGGCTTCGGAAATGTGGTATAAGGATATTGAAATAGAAGAACTGAAATGAAAGCTCTTGTCTTGTCTATTCTGTTGGGTATGTGGCTGACTGCTACTGCCCAACAGAATGAAAAAGAATCCCTTTTCAACGGAAAAGACCTTTCGGGGTGGATAGTGCAATGTCAGCCGCAAGATAGCGGCAAAACATTTTGGACTGTTGATGAAGGTACTATCTTATGTAATTCTATCGGAAAGAAGGAACATCATCATGTTTGGCTGGTATCAGAACAAGCATTTACGGATTTTGAACTGAATTTGAAATTTCAAGCTTATCCGGATTCACCCGGTAACAGTGGGCTGGATTTTCGCTGTCGATATGATTCTTTGACTGGAGGTGGATGGATGGACGGTCCACAGGTGGATATTAATCCTTCCGGCATGTTTTGGCGTACGGGGCTTATTTATGACGAAACGACCGGAGTGCGGCGTTGGATACATCCCAGCCTTCCCGACTGGAATATGCCGGAGGAATATAAACCGGAAAAGTACTTATTCAAATATGCAGAAGATGGGGATGGATGGAATGACTTGACGCTTATATGCAAGGGCATGCATATCCGGACACTTGTAAATGGAATTGTGTGTACTGATTGGGACGCTACCGGTACTCTGGATGATGCTGTGCATCAAAAACGTCGTGTAGGGCAAAGTGGACATATTGCACTTCAGCTCCATAACGGGGATGAGTTACGGATTAGGTTCAAGGATATTTGGATAAAGAAACTCTGATTGTAATATGAGGAATGCTGCTATATTTATAGTCATATTGCTCGGTGGTATTTTGGGAATATCATGGAGCCAAAAAGAAAGCTGGAAAAGTCTTTTCAACGGAGAAAATCTGGAAAACTGGGATAAATATATCGGTCCGACTTTTCCAGGGCACGAGGAATTGGGCAAAACGGCGACTGCGGACAATGTATTCTCTGTTGTGACCGTTGACGGATGTAAAATGATTCGTATATCGGGTGAGGTTCACGGTTCCCTTGCTACCAAAGAATCCTTCGGGAATTATCATCTGCGGGTGGTTTATAAATGGGGGGACAAAGTGACCTTGGAACGTAATGGCGGACTTCTGTATCATGGCTATGGTCCTTTGGGTACTGCATTCGGTACGTGGATGGCTTCAGTTGAATGTCAAATGATGCATGATAATCCGGGAGATACTTTTCTGATGGTGGACAGCGTGGAGTGCAGTACCAGGGTAAAAAGTGAAAACGGAGGATATGTATATAACCCTGAAGCTGAAAAGGTACGTTTTGGGCAACGGGTAAACAGACGTATGATAAGGAAAAGGCAACATGCTGAAAAGCCTTTGGACGAATGGAATACGTTGGAATTATATTGTTCGGGGCAAACGGCAGTTCATGTAGTTAACGGGGTGACAGTGATGGTGAACGAAGATATCAGTTCTTGCGATAATGGTTCCATTCATCCGCTTACTTCCGGAAGGCTGCAATTGCAATCGGAGGGTGCGGAACTGTTTATAAAAGAGATTTCAATAGAACCTATTACAGAGATACCGAAAACTGTGTTGTAAGAAAGTTAAACATTGGCATCCTCAAAGTTTAACTTCAACGATGCCAATGTTTATTATAGCTCTATACTTGCACCTGCAGATATCTATTCTTACTTACCTTGCGGTGTTTTTTCTCCCAAATGTTCTTCCATATATGTAGTGGGCGGCACTCCATAAAGTTCTTTAAATGCAGTAGAGAAGTTATTGGGGTCGGTAAAGCCGGTCAAGGCTGCTGTCTCTGCTACTGTATATCGCTTTTCAGATAAAAGTGTGGCAGCCTGTTTCAATCTCACATTCCGGATAAAGTTGCGTGTGGTCTGATTGGTCAATTCTTTCAGCTTTCGGTGCAGATGCACACGGCTGATACCTATTTGCTCACAAAGCATTTCTACCGTCAGATTCGGATTGGCGAGATTCTCATTGATTACTTTCATGACACGTTCTATTAACTTGTCGTCCGGTGATTGAGCTGTAATCTTTTCCAGCTTGTCTTCTTGAGTTTGCTGTCCGCTGAAGTTGTTGCGTAAACGCTCCCGGTTACGGATAAGGTTTCCTACCGTTTTGCGTAGTATTTCAATGTTGAACGGTTTTGTCAGGTAGGCATCCGCTCCTGTCTCGAGTCCTTCGATATTATCCTCTTCCCGTGTCTTGGCGGTGAGTAAGATGACCGGTATATAGTTGAGGTTTACATTCTGTTTCAGTTTGCGGCATAAGGTGAGGCCATCCATTTCCGGCATCATGATGTCGCTTATCACCAGGTCGGGTGTCCGTTTGAAAATCATTTCCAATGCTTCTTTGCCATTGCAACTTTCCAGCATATAGTAGTCGTTGGTTAGTTCCTGGGAAATGTAGTGGCGTATTTCCTCATCATCTTCCACTACGAGTACGCGATATTTGGTCCGGGTACGTGTAGCTGCGTCTTTTGCATCTTCCGTCTCTTCCATGGGCAGAGTGATTGGCATTGCCTGTGTATAGATAGCATTGCTCTTTTCGTTATGATCCATTTCTTCTGGACGCAAATGTTCACACCCCAGCGGCAACCGAATGATGAATCGTGTGCCGGATGTACCTTCCGGATTGTCTTCCACGTGAATGTCACCGTGATGCAATTCCACCAATGAATGAGTCAGGTGCAAGCCTATGCCTGTCCCTACACTGGAATTGTTCAAGTCGTTACGTATCTGATAGAAACGTTCAAAAATATGCTTTTTCTCTTCTGCAGGAATGCCGATACCGCTATCCGCTATTGTAATTTCGGCATAGTGCCGGAGTGAACCATACATGTTCTTGTCTTCGCCGGTTGTCAAGTATATGTCAACACTGCCATTTTCGGGTGTAAACTTGAATGCATTCGACAGGATATTCAGGATAATCTTGTCGAAGTTGGCCGGATCCACCCATAGTTTCAATTTTTCTTCTTCCGGATGGTGGAACGTCAATGTTATTTTTTTCTTCAGTGCCTGTTCGGCAAACGTTTCACAGAGATCATTGATAAATCCTGTAATTTCAATCTCACGAAAAACTAGTGACATTTGCCCTTTGTCTATCTTTCGGATATCCATCAATTGATTTACCAGTCTTAGAATTCGTTCGGCATTCCGGTAGATAGTGCGGTAGGCTTTTTGCCGTAAATTGTCAGTATCATTATCCATTAATTTTTGCAACGGACTGATGATAAGTGACATCGGCGTACGTATTTCGTGTGATATATTGATAAAAAATTGCAGTTTCGCCTCATTTAATTGTTCTGCATGAACATGCTGCATCATCTCCTGACGCATACGGTAACGATGACGTATTTGTGCAATGACACCTCCGACAGCTGCTAGCGCAATCAGAAAATAGAGGAGTTTTGCCCATCCGGTGGCCCACCATGCCGGATGGATGTAAATCATAATTTCTCTTACATCCGAGTAAAGGGTATAGTCCATAGCCTTTACACGAAAACGGTAAATACCCGGTGCCAGATTGCTGAATGATACCCGATGGGTACCCGCGGGCAGGGCTATCCAAGGGTCATTGTTCATGGCATAGAGATAAGTCACCCGTTCGGGACTGTTCAGTTCCTGAGTAGAGAATTCGATACTGAATGCATTGTCGGAATGCGAGAGTTGAAACTCCTTTGCTTCAAATACCGGTCGGTCGATAATTTCATAACCACCGCTTTTCATACCTTTTCGCACGGATTGGTTATGCAGATAAAAATCGGTTATACGGATATTCCATTTCTTGGCGGGATTCGTGATCTCCTGCGGATTGAAATAAGTGATGCCATTCATTCCGCCAAACCAGATAATACCTTCCCTATCCTTGTACGAAGCGTTTTTACTGAATTCGTTACCTTGCAGCCCGTCACCTACATAATAGTTGATAAACCGGCCGCTTTCGGGGTGGAATTGCGAGATACCGGCATTGGTACTTATCCACAGATAGCCTTGACCGTCACCCTGGATGGCGTAAATGGCATCGCTTGGCAAGCCGTTGGCCGTGGTATAAGTTGATAACTTTTGTGTTTGGGGAACCCAACTGAAAAGACCATCGGAACTTCCTATCCATATTGTGCCCTGAAAGTCTTCGTAGATAGAGATGATAATATGTTTGGGCAATAGCTTCTGCATTTTGAACTCGTCTGTGTTCAAATCAATGCAGTTTATTCCGTCGTAAGTACCTACATAGAGTTTGTTGTCTTTAGAATAGTATAAACAACTGATCCAGTTGTTAACTTGTGAATTTATCTTTTCATGATAGACCATACGTTCGTTCATCAGGTCTAAATAGAACAGTCCGGATCCCATGGTCGCTATCCAGAGCCTTTTATATTTGTCTTCGGCAAAGTCATAAACGCGTTGTACATGTTTTCCGTCTTCATCCAACAAGTCCCGCCGATAAGTGCAATGTCCGGTCGCCTTGTCCAGTTTGCCCATACCGTTGATAAATGAACCGCACCACAAATTTTGTTCTGAGTCTTCATACAGATTTATAACCGTGGATGGAACGGAAGAAGGTTCATCGGTCACTCGGAAATGCGCTTTCTGTGTTCCGCCTCTTGCTATGCCATAGATTCCATCGTTGTCGGTACCCACCCACATAATTCCATTCCGATCCTTGTGCATAGCCGTGATGCAGTTGGAACCAATAATATTTTTATCAATGGATCTGTATCCTAAATATTTAAAACTGTTTGCTTGAGCGGGAATCAGCATGACGCCTTTTTGGTAGATGGCAAGCCAAAAATTTCCGGCATTGTCCTTCAATATGGAGTGTACTTTTGAAGTACTTGAGTTAAAATAAGTACTTTCAAAAGCATAGTCTGTTATTCGCTGCGTTCTATTGTTGAATATCTTTATGCCTCTTCCGTCCGTACCTATATAGAGTTCATCCTGACTGCTTGGACAGAGTGTTTTGACCGGTAGATTTGTTTTCCCTTCATACGGTATCGGAATAAACGAGTCGGTCTTTTTATCATATTTAAGCAATCCTTTTCCCATAGCAGCAGCAAAGATATTGCCTTGTGAATCATAGCAGATACTGACAATACCGACTCCTTTCTCTGAACCTAAATAATGAGTGACTTTGTTATCTGTATCAAGCTTATAAATGCCGTTGTCACCTCTAATCATCCAAATGGATTGATTCCGGTCTTCAATGATATAGTCAGTCATACTTGTCGGTATAGGTAACTTGAGATTCCCGACTGTGAGTCTGCCTTCTTTCTCGTCAATCGTCAATGAACATAATACGTTCCCCGAAACCCAGATTTCTCCATTCTTTCGTTCCAGAATATCAATGATTGTGTTTTCGAATGGCTTTCCGTCTTCCCATGTAGCGGGTGGCGTAAAATTATCCGTAGCCGGATTATACATCTGTATTCCGTTGTAAGTTCCGATAAGCAAATGCCCTTTACTGTCCTCGGCAAGAGTACGTACATAATTGTGCGCCAACGAATGTTCATCACCGGCTTTATGCTTGTATATGGTGAATTTAGCACCATCATAACGATTTAAACCATCTTCCGTGGCAATCCATATCATCCCGTTCCGGTCTTGAAATATCTTATTGATCAGACTGCTGGATAATTCCCGATCGGTTGTAAACAACCTGCATGATTGTCCGTGCCCTAACAGTGGCATGAACAATAATAAAATTAAAGTCAACGTATCTTTCATGGTATGTGTTTTCTTGGATTGTTTCTACAAAAGTAATTTAAAGCCTGATATATTCCCTAATAAAAAGGGAATTATTTTATTCGAGTATGAACCTCCAATTTGAACTTGTAACATAGATAATGATTTATGTAACATAGCAAAAGATTACGTAACATGCTACAGGTGAATAGGGAACGCAATCGTATGATGATTCTTATGCAGATGAACTATCTTTGCATTAGTTTAGTAACCTAGGATTATTGATAAATAGATTAACTGTATAATGAATACCATGAGAACAATTTACACGATTCTTTTTTTGATGTGTTCCCTAAGTTGGGTACAGTCTTTGTTTGCAACTGAGACTTTCGTTATCAACGGTACAGGCGGATTCATCTGGATTAAAGATGGAAGTGCTTGCCCCATTATAGTGGACGAGGCGGAGGACAAAGGCGTATTGAGAGCTGTAGCCAATTTGCAGTCGGATGCGGAACGGGTAACGGGAGTAAAACCGGAGAGTGGTCATGCCTCGTCTTCAAATCGTGTCTTCATTATCGGCTCCATTGATAACAGTACATGGATACAGCAGCTGGTAAAGGCCGGCAAGCTGAATGCCGAAGACCTTCAGGGAAAATGCGAGAAGTATATACTGACAACCGTCAAAAAGCCATTGGACGGAGTGGATGAAGCTGTGGTCATTGCCGGAAGCGACAAGCGAGGAACCATTTACGGCATTTATGAGTTATCCGCTCAAATGGGAGTTTCGCCCTGGTATTATTGGGCGGATGTGCCGGTTCGGAAACAGGATGTCGTCAGTATAAAGGAAGGGATATATACCGACGGAGAACCTGCCGTGAAATATCGCGGCATCTTCTTGAATGACGAGTGGCCTTGTCTGGGCGGTTGGGCAAATATGACTTTCGGCGGATTCAACAGCAAGTTTTATGAGAAACTGTTTGAACTGGTGTTGCGCCTGAAAGGAAACTTCCTATGGCCCGCCATGTGGAACAGTGCCTTTTATGATGACGATCCTCTAAATGGTCCTCTGGCTAATGAAATGGGCATCATAATGGGAACTTCACATCATGAACCAATGGGATTGGCACAACAAGACTGGAAACGCCGTGGCACCGGGGAATGGAATTATAAGACGAACGGGAAAGTGTTGCGTGACTTCTGGCAATCAGGCATGGAACGTTGCAAAGACTGGGAGTCGGTCATTACGGTAGGCATGCGTGGCGACGGCGACGAGGCAATGAGTGAAGGTACAAATATCTCGTTGCTGCAGAACGTCGTGAAGGACCAGCAGAAGATTATCGAAAAGGTGACCGGAAAGAAAGCGAAGGAAACCCCGCAAGTGTGGGCGCTTTATAAAGAAGTGCAAGACTATTACGATAAAGGCATGCGTGTGCCCGACGATGTGACTCTCCTGCTTTGCGATGACAACTGGGGGAATGTGCGCAGACTTCCCTCCCTTGATGCCAAACCTCGGAAAGGCGGTTACGGCATGTATTATCACTTTGACTATGTAGGCGCGCCCCGCAACTCCAAATGGATCAATATAACCCAGATACAGCGTACCTGGGAACAGATGAACCTCACTTACGAACACGGCGTGCGTGAGTTGTGGGTGGTGAACGTGGGCGATTTCAAGCCGATGGAATATCCCATTACATTCTTCCTTGACATGGCATGGAATCCTTCACGCTTCAACGAAAATAATCTGCTGCAACATACGGAGAGATTCTGTGCGCAACAATTTGGCGAGAGATATGCAAAGGAGGCGGCACGCCTG
Source organism: uncultured Bacteroides sp. (assembly GCA_947071285.1). Lineage (GTDB taxonomy): Bacteria > Bacteroidota > Bacteroidia > Bacteroidales > Bacteroidaceae > Bacteroides. The sequence continues at coordinate 20,915 of CAMTFK010000008.1, forward strand.
ATTGACACTTATACGAAGTACAACCGCCGCATGACTCCCGAGTCCTTGAACGATAAAACATACAGCCTTGACAATTACAACGAGTGGCAACGCGTAAAAGACGATTATACGGCTTTGAGTCTTGACGCTCTGAGGCTTTACTATCTGATGCCTGAAACCCATCGGGATGCTTTTGACCAACTGATCTTGTTCCCCATCCAGGCATGCGCTAATCTGTACGAAATGTATTATGCTGTGGCGATGAACCGCTCTCTGGCTGCCAAGAACGATGTGGAAGCGAACCGGTGGGCAGACAAGGTGCGAAGCTGTTTTGAGCGTGATTCCGTTTTGACCTATTATTATAATCACATTATTAGTGGCGGAAAATGGAATCATCTAATGGATCAAACCCATATCGGTTACCGTTCATGGCAGGAACCGAAACATAACATCATGCCTGATGTCACCATGGTATCCGAGCCACATGACGTCTCGTCTTCCCGTATCTTTAAGGAAGAAGACGGCTATATCTCCATGGAAGCGGAGCATTATGCCCGTGCCGTTGACGGTGCTTCGGCGCATTGGATAACTATCCCCAACCTGGGACGTACGCTTTCTGCCGTTACCACTTCTCCTTGTACAGCCGTACCCGACCAGACCATGTATCTGGAGTATGACTTCGAGACACCGAAAAGCGGTGAGATAACAGTTTATGCCCGTTTTTCCGCCACGCTGAACTTCAATGACTACAAGGGCTTGCGCTATGCGGTGAGTCTGGACGGTGGCGAGGAACACATCGTAAATATCAATGGTGAATACAAGGGAGAATTAGGCAAGTGGCAGGCAGAACATGCCATCACTACGCAGACTACACATCGTATAGACGAGAAAGACAGGCATACTTTGCGTATCCGTCCACTGGAGTCGGCCTTGGTGTTGCAAAAGGTGATGATAGACTTCGGAGGATTGAAATCCTCATTCCTTGGTTCGCCCGAGAGCAGCGTTAAATAATGATCATGATAACTTTAATATAAAACAGATTAATATGGTTTCAAAAAGAGTCCAACTAATTTTATCGTTGTTTGCAGTTATGTTTTCATTGGCAGGAACGGGGGCAAGAGCTGGCAATCAGCCGGACGCTTCCAAGTATGTTTATCGGGGGGCAGGTAATCCGTATCTACCGTTGTGGGAACACTTGCCTGATGGTGAGCCCCGTGTGTTTGAGGATCCCGACCAGCCGGGAAAATATCGTGTGTATATCATTGGTTCACACGATGTACGTTTCAGCAGCTATTGCGGTGCCGATACCAGAATGTGGTCGGCACCGGTGGAAGACTTGTCGAGCTGGCGGGACGAAGGCCCGATTTTTACGTATCAATCGGCAGGACAGTGGGACGTGATGTATGCTCCCGACCTTGTGGAGGTGAAAAGGAAGGATGGCATCAAGGAATATTATCTGTTTCCGCATAGTCGCGGTGCGAACAGGGAAGCGATGGTTGCCAAAGGAAGCCGTCCCGACGGACCTTTTACACCGGTCAATCTGACTGCTGATGGAACGAAAGCCTTGCCGGGAAGCATCCTTGGCTTTGACCCATCTGTCTATATCGAACCGGTTACGGACGTGAACGACCCGGATTATGCAATCGGTTTCAGGGCATACGGATACTGGGGATTCCAGCGTTCGTCGGCTGCGCAACTGGATCAGAATACCATGTATTCCGTCCGCCCCGGAACAGAAGTCATTCCTTATTTCATGCCTTCCGGTACTCCTGACGGCGGCGTCCGGGATCCGAAGGGCACTGCATATCCGAGTATCTGTCCGGGAGAAGACCTTGGAGCGTATGGTTTTTTCGAGGCTTCATCCATACGTAAGGTGGGGGATAAATACGTAATGATTTATAGCGGATATTCGGGTGCTGAGTATGGACTGGGTATTACCAATTCCACCTTGCGTTACGCATACGGCGATACTCCGTTGGGTCCGTGGAAAAGCGGCGGTGTTCTGGTCGATTCGCGTGCGCCGGTACTGAACCGGGACGGCTCGCGGTTGCAGACAACCAATGCGGGGCATAATACGCATGGAAGCATACAGCTGATTAACGGGCAATGGTATGTGTTCTACCATCGTCCACCCAGAGGATTCGGGTACGCACGTCAGAGCATGGTGGCTCCGGTTCGTGTGGAGTGGGACGAGAAATCGGTATCGGAAGGCGGAAAGGTGTCTATCAGGGCGTATGATCCGTATGCTGAGGACAGTATCTGGACGGTCAAAGATAGCCGGGGAAATGAATATAGAGGTGCCGAAGTTACTTCCGAAGGTTTCCACATTTATGGTCTTGATCCTTATCAATATTATTCCGCAGGGATTGCATGTTATCTTTCTGATGTAACTCTTCAACAAGATTCTTGGGATATTTGGGATAATCATGCGCCTGTTACAAATGTAAAAAATGGCAATATAATAGGATATAAATATTTCGGATTCGGAGGGTTGGATAAAGACAAGTCAGGTTTGAAGGCTTTTGAAGGAACAAAAAAAGGAAACCAAACAGCATTTAACCTTTTTCTTACACCGAAAACGCCTAAGGCGTTTAAAGTTAATGTATGGTTGGATGGGCCTTGGGATAATACCGCGTGGAAAGGAAAAAAAATTGGTGAAATATCTGTTCCAGCTAATTCTGCACAAAAAACACAACAATTCAAAATAGATGTATCAAAGTTTGTTGATGGTTTGGATAAAAAGCATGCGATATTCCTCGTTGCTGAAGGTCCGGAAGATACTCTTTTCGATTTAATAGGACTGGGGTTCAGTTCGAAGAAGAAAGAAATTGTACGTCCGGTTGTTCCTATAGTGAGTATTACAGTTAACGGAAAGAACATCGAATTGCCAGAAATTCCGGTACGTTCAACAAATGCTAACGGTGTTACAGGATATGATATTTATGAAGTCACTTATAATGTCCCATCTGATATGAATGAACCTCCAACTGTATCGGCTTCTACGGACAACAAAGATGTGAAAATCATAATTACTCAGGCAGTGTCAGCTTCTGACATTGCTGTTGTAAAATTTGACTTTCAAGGTGTTATTAAAACATATAAAGTGATATTTATTTGATTATCTTATTAGATATATTAAAGTTATAATTTGTTGGTATAAAAAGCAACTTCGGAGCTTTTTAGGAGAGAAACGGTTTGCGGCGGGATATGCCGTTAAACCGTCTGGTTTTCGTTTAACGAAAACACAACTTGCTGTCCCCTCCACGGGGACAACGTTTTTAAATAGAGCTGTTATTGCCCTACACCATCGGACTTTTCGACGAAAAATTTAAGGAATAAACACATTTCGTCCCTTGTTTTCCGGGCTGAACATGGCTATGTTCGGCACATTTGCTTGGTTTTATACATCCGCAAAAGGAGAATTTAAGGATATTCCACAAGTGTATATCGGGATTTGCTGTTTATACACAAATGTTATATAATTATTTATTGGTATTATGCATTTGCAAATGGAGAATATAAGTATATTCCACAGGCATCTTGGGACAGTAATTGCTTTCGGTACACAATCATTATATTATTAGTTATTGGTTCTACGCATTTGCAAATGGAGAATATAAGTATATTCCACAGACATCTGGGGGGCGGTAGTTACTTTCGGTACGCAATCATTATATTATTAGTTATTGGTTCTACGCATTTGTAAATGGAGAATATAAATATATTCCACAGGTATCTAAAGGCGATAGTTACTTTCGGTACACTATCATTATATTATTAGTTATTGGTTCTACACATTCGCAAATGGAGAATTTAAGTATATTCCACAAGCGTCTTTACAGTACGAAGGAGTGACTAAAACTGACTTTTAATGACTATAACAGACAGGGTATTCCATAAGATTATTCCATTCCTTTATTTTGTCTTGGAATATTATAAATGAAAAATGTCTAATTTAATACGATAACAATATGGAATACTTAGAAAAAAAGAAAGCTGTTCCCGGCAGAATAGACGAAAAGGACTTTATCAATAAGGTTGCTCAAAAAAGTATGGCAGGAAGGTTTTTATCAGATGAGCCCGATGTGGTACCGGATGTTTCTGATACTGAAAGAAAAGCTCCCACAGACGAAGAGGTTGAGGAGTTTAAAAGAAAATATATGGTTTCCGTACCTAAAGGCACTACCTGCAAAACCATATATATTGATGGTAAGTTACATCGGGATATCGCAACTCTGGTCAAGGCTGCAGGGTGTGGCACCATCTCCGGCTTTGTCACCCAGGTGCTGGAAGATTACTTGGAAAAGAACAAGGATATGATTGAGAACCTAATGGGAAAAGCCTATCAGTCCTGGAAGAAAAAATAAATGCCTATGGAATATTCCGGAAAAAAGAAGGTAGATCCCCATCGGATTGATAAGCAGGCCATCCGGGAGTTAGTCGGAGGTAAATCCACACAACGTATTGTTACCAAGCCTTCAGAAAAAAAGGATACGGCCAGTATCGCTTCTGAACAACCTATTAGGCAGAAAGAACAATCCGGCAGGATGCCTGATCACGAAACGACATTTCTTCATGGCATCCGGAGCGAAAAACGTAAATCTCTGCACATTGATGCCGACCTGCATCATCAGCTTTGCTCCCTGATATGGGCTATCGGATGTGGCGAAATTACTATGGAGGGGCTTGTCAATAGACTTCTGACGCAACATTTCGAAGAATACAAAGATGTGCTCAATGCAATGACAGAGGACAGGTAATCTTCTGTTATTTCCGTAACTTGTAATCATATTAATACACTCGATAAGGGTAGTTAGCCTAAGCGAAACTAAGTTAATCCATTGATAATAAGAGGTGTACGATTATGACATGTGGGAATATAATCGTACCTTAGATGTATGAAAATAAAGGATTAATAAGCTATGGATGAAAGAGTTAGAAATATTTTGGCGCAGTCTACGACAAAGACGAGCAAGATTCAGCAGCTACTTCTGCTGGGATTGACCAGACGTGAAATCGCCGACCTTGTGACCAGAGGCAATTGCGGATTTGTGTATAATGTGTATAAAAAAATGCTTGAGCAGGGTACTTTCGTTCCCTGCCAGGCAGGACAGGTAGCCGTTCCGGTATTGGACTACAGCTTCACCCGCAGGTTCGGTGTAGAAATTGAGGCTTACAACTGCACGCAGGAAAAGCTGCTCCATGAGCTTCGTGAAGCCGGTATCCGCGTCGCTATCGAGGGTTATACCCATCGCACGACGGAGCATTGGAAACTGGTTACTGACAGCAGTTTGAGCGGCAATGACACTTTCGAGCTGGTCAGTCCGATCCTGGCAGGTGAAGCCGGGTTGAAAGAGCTTGAGACCGTATGCTGGGTACTTGACCTCTGTGATGTCAAGGTGAACGACAGTTGCGGGTTCCATGTACACATGGATGCTGCCAATTTCAATATGGAGACCTGGAAAAATCTCGCTTTGACCTATAAGCATCTGGAACCGGTCATCGACTCCTTCATGCCGGGATCACGCCGTAACAACCAATACTGCCAGAGTCTGCACGGCATCTCCGATACGGCTATCAGGGAGGCATCCACGATTACCGACCTCCAGTATGTATTTAACAACCGTCGCTATTACAAATTGAATTTGGAAGCCTATTCCCGTCATCGGACAGTTGAATTCCGGCAACATTCCGGAACGACCAATTACACAAAAATGGAAAAATGGATCAGATTCCTAAATGGTTTGGTTACCTTTGCTTCGGCTGCAAGCCTTCCCGAGAGGACTAACCTGGAGAGTCTGCCTTTCCTCGGTGAAAAAGAAAAATTATTTTTTAAGTTACGGACTAAAAAATTAGCAGGATGATACAGAACTATGAATTGGCGGATGGCGGTAGGATAACCGCCTCCAGCCCCGAAGAATTCGTCCGGCTGCTCCGTGAGGGCAGCTGGTTCGACCATGATTGTACGGACGAGGTGTTTATGAACAATTTTGCCGGTCGCTATAAAGAGCTGCATGGTGTGATGGTTTCTACCGATACGCCGGAGCATTTCATGGCAGATTTGCGTAAATACGGTTATATAAAACCTTAAGAGTAGAGAAATCCTTTATTGTAATGATCCCTGCCCGGTTTTCCGCTTTCGGTTTCCGGGTGGGGATTTTTTTCTTTCACCGCAATTCCATGAGATATCGTGGGCCACAAATCTTCCACTCCGGCACATACGTGTCCGATTCTCCCTTGTCCGTCAGGTAGCGTGTACTTTTACCGGCTTCTTCCCTGACAAAAACTGACTACGGATGACTATACATGACAGGCTATTTTATCTTATTGGCGGAATCTTTTCCTTTACACCGCAAAATAGGATACCGCCCAAGGTTTCAGATTTTTACACGATTGCATTATTATCCTTTAAAAATAGAAGAAAATGAAAAAAGAACCGTTATTTATTGCCTTTGCCAGCCAGAAGGGTGGTGTCGGGAAGTCGGCTTTCACCGTTCTGACCGCCAGCATCCTGCATTACCGGAAAGGCTACCGGGTGGGAGTCGTGGATTGCGACGCCCCCCAACACAGCATCTTCAACATGCGTGAACGTGACATGGAAAGTGTGGAGAAGAGTGATTTCCTGAAAGTCGCCCTCTACCGCCAACACGAACAACTCCAGAAACTTGCTTATCCGGTCATCAGGAGCGATCCGGAGAAAGCGATGGAGGATGTGCATGATTATATGCAGAAAGAAGGAGCCGAATTTGACATTGTCCTTTTCGACCTGCCGGGAACGTTGCGCTCCGAAGGAGTGATTTACACCATCTCTTCGATGGATTATATTTTCGTGCCTCTCAAAGCGGACAATATCGTTATGCAAAGTTCCCTTGAATTTGCCGAAGTTGTCGGGGAGGAACTGGTAGCCCGTCACAATTGCAATTTGAAAGGTGTCTATCTTTTTTGGAATATGATTGACCGCCGTGAGAGAAAAGAGACTTGCGAGGCATGGAATACGGTCATGCGGAAAGCGGATATGAAACTGCTGGATACACGTATTCCCGACACGAAACGCTACAACAAGGAGCTTAGCCATACCCGTAACAATATTTTCCGTTCCACCCTGTTTCCACCGGATAGCCGTGAGATGAAAGGTTCCGGTATTTCGGAACTGTTGGATGAGATCTGCGGGATTGCCCATCTGGAATCTCCCTCTACCTTATAATATATGTATAGTATGGAAAATATTAGAAAAAAGAAAAATGCATCCAACGGCAGGAAGAAGACAACCGAAGCTCCTGTCACCGGGGAAGAAATAGCAGCCTATGAGGAAATGTTCCTCTGTGATGACCGATGTGCCTCAAGAAAGTCTTTGCATATCAACGCCCAATACCACCGGCGTATCTTGTCGTTGGTTTGTGCCACCGGACGAAACGGAGTGACTGTAGCCGGTTTTGTCAACCGTCTTCTGGAACTTCATTTTGCCGAAAAAGGTAAAGTGTTTGACGCTGTACGTGATAAGTATTATCAGTCATTAAAATCATAGGATAATGGAATACCTTTTTATTATCCTGTTCATCTATGCCTCTTACCTGAGTATCGAGAAATATGTCCATACAGGCAGCATTCTCACATGGAGAGGCAGAAAGTACAAGAAGGAATGTTCGGCTACGCCTGCCGCCACGCACCCGGAAATCACAGCGTCTGAAGCGGAGATCATAGGCAAAAGCCGGTATCAAATGCGACAATCACTGACAATAGATGACAATAACGGACAGCCTGAATTTGGCATGGAAAAGAGTGATACCTTTACTCCCGGAAAGGAAACAGAGCCGGTTCTTCGAGCGCACGAAACCCTTGAGAACAATACGAAATTCCCGGAAGTTCCGGCTCCTTTTCAAAGACTGAATTATCCTGAAATCGACTATTTGCAGGAGGCTTCCCCTTCTTCCGGTGAAGAAAAAGAAGAGATTCCCGAACGCTATGAGATTACAGGATACGTACAGCGGAGCAATCCCCACCGGGCAACCGGTGTCACCTTTGACGATATGGATATGATTGAGAAAGCAATGGTATCTGACGAGCTTACGGAAACGGAACAGGAACAGGCCCGGCAGACCTTCCAGAAGTTGGAAGGCACGAACATGGAAAGGGTCCTGCAGGCGAGCGTCCTGGGAAGCAGCGATAAACTGAAACGGTATATGCGCTTGTATGTGGACCGGGGCGAACCCCATTTATTGACAGGAAAAAATAAGGATGACATTCTCCGGGAATTTGATATTACCGAGCATGTGCCTTAATAAATAAAAAACAAGTAAGAAATATGAAACCGTATTTTGATTCCGGTTGATCCGGGTGCAGTGAGCTTTTAAAATGAAGTGTATAATTTTTAAAACGAAAAGGCATGAGAGATTTTTTCGACTCCGGTTGATTCGGGAACAGTGAGTTTTTGAAACGTAGTATATAATCCTCTAAAAAAGAAGATATGACAGGCTTCTATGATTCCGGTTGATCTTTTCCCTTTGCCGGAGCGAACATTCAAAACAAGTAATTAACCCCTTAAAAACGGAGGTATCTATGATTGGTTACCATGACTCAGGTTGATCCTAAAAAAGACATCGTGGTTGCAAGCAGTGGACCACAGGAAGTTTCCTGCGGTTCATTTGAAACAAGTTTTTTATTCACATTTAATTCGTAGATTGTATATGAAAAGACATTTTAAAAAGACGGTTGCACTTATCGCATGAATAGCTGTTTCCACCCTGAGTGCCTATGCCGAAGGGGACGGAAGTGCCGGTATAACAAAGGCCACATCTATGCTTTCCAGCTATTTCGATCCGGCCACGAAGTTGATATATGCCGCAGGAGCCATTGTGGGGCTGATAGGCGCGATAAAAGTCTATTCCAAGTTCAGCAGCGGCGACCCCGATACCGGAAAAACCGCCGGAAGCTGGTTCGGAGCCTGCGTTTTCCTGATTGTCGCGGCGACCGTCCTGCGCTCCTTCTTCCTGTAATATAGACGGTTATGGAATACAATATCAACAAAGGGATCGGGCGAAGCGTGGAGTTTAACGGTTTGCAGGCACAATATTTGTACTTCTTTGTAGGCGGCCTGCTGGCCATCTTCCTGCTGTTCGTCATCTTTTATATGATTGGTATTGACCGGTGGTTCTGTATCGGCTTCGGTGTCCTCTCCGCTTTCGGGCTGATCTTCGGGGTGTTCCACCTGAACAAGAAGTATGGTCCCAATGGCTTGATGAAGCTGGCAGCTGTCAAATACCACCCGTTCTATATCATCAATCGCAAACGTATATCTTCCTTATTTAAAAAACGCATTCATGAGAAATATATTAAAAGCCGCAACGCTGGAAAGTAAGTTTCCCATCCTGTCCGTGGAAGAAGGATGCATCCTCTCCAAAGACGCGGACGTGACTATCGGCTTCAAGGTCTTTCTTCCGGAGCTGTTCACAGTCACTTCCGCAGACTATGCATCCATGCACGGCACATGAACAAAGGCAGTCAAGGTACTGCCGAATTACACGATAGTACACCGGCAGGACTGGTTCCTGAAAGAGAATTATAAGGCCGACACGCAGAAAGATGAGATGAGCTTTCTGGACCGCAGCTTCGAGCTTCATTTTAATGAACGGCCTTTCCTGAATCATTTTTCCTATCTCTTCATTACCAAGACGACCAAAGAGCGCAGCCGCAGCCAGAGTAACTTCTCCATCCTCTGCCGGGGGAATATCATTCCGAAGGAGGTCCGGGACAAAGATACGGTCAGCCGCTTTCTGGAGAGCGTCGACCAGTTCGAGCGTATCCTGAATGACTCGGCCTTTATCCGTCTGGAACGGCTGACCACCGATGAGATTGTCGGCACGCCGCAGCAGGCCGGACTGATTGAGAAATACTTTTCTCTTTCACAGCAGGATACGACCACATTGCAGGACATCCGGATGAGTGCATCGGAAATGCGTATTGGAGACAATATCCTTTGTGTACACACCCTTTCCGATGTGGACGATCTTCCCGGCAGCGTCCAGACAGATACCCGATATGAGAAATACTCCACCGACCGTAGTGACTGCCGTTTGAGTTTTGCTGCTCCCGTGGGCCTGATGCTCTCCTGTGACCACATTTATAACCAGTTCCTGTTCATCGACGATTCGGCTGAAATCCTGCAACGCTTTGAGAAGACGGCACGCAACATGCATTCGCTTTCCAAGTACAGCCGTGCCAACCAGCTCAACAAGCAGTGGATCGATGCCTATCTGGACGAGGCACATTCCTTCGGGCTGACCGCTATCCGTTGCCATTGCAATGTCATGGCATGGTCGGACAGCCGGGAGAAACTGAAGGTGATAAAGAACGATACCGGTTCGGCTCTGGCACTGATGGGATGCAAACCCCGTTACAATACCATTGACGCGCCTACCCTATACTGGGCGGGTATTCCCGGCGGCGAGGGTGACTTTCCTTCTGAGGAGTCCTTCTTTACTTTCATCGAACAGGGAGTCTGCTTCTTCACGGAAGAGACGAACTATGCGGACTCCCTATCGCCTTTCGGCATCAAGATGGCAGACCGGACAAACGGGAAACCGCTACATCTGGATATCTCGGACGAGCCGATGCGCCGTGGTATCATCACGAACCGTAACAAGCTGGTTATCGGGCCTTCCGGTTCAGGCAAGTCGTTTTTCATGAACCATCTTGTCCGACAGTATTGGGAACAGAACACCCACATTATATTGATTGATATCGGTAACAGTTACAAAGGCTTATGTGACCTGATCCACCAGCGTACAAACGGGGAGGATGGCGTGTATTATACGTATAGCGAAAAACACCCGATAGCTTTTAATCCTTTTTTCACCGAAGATAAGGTCTTTGACCTGGAGAAGAAAGAGTCTATTAAGACACTGATTATGTCACTCTGGAAAAAGGATACGGAAGTCATCACCCGTGCCGAGGAGGTAGCCCTCTCAATGGCGGTCAACTTGTATATCGAAGAGATAAAGAAGGACAAGGGACCGGTCCCTTCCTTCAATACCTTTTACGAGTTTGTGCAGGGAGATTTCCGGGAGATACTGGAAGAGAAGCACTACCGTGAGAAGGATTTCGACCTCACTAATTTTCTCAATGTACTGGCTCCCTACTACCGGGGTGGTGAATACGATTATCTGCTGAACTCGGACGAGCAGCTCGACTTGCTGAACAAGCGTTTTGTGGTATTTGAAATTGACGAAATTAAGGAGCACAAAATCCTTTTCCCGGTGGTAACGGTCATTATCATGGAGGCTTTCATCAACAAAATGAGACGGTTACACGGGGTTCGTAAGATGATAGTTGTGGAGGAGGCTTGGAAGGCGATTGCCCGTGAAGGCATGGCAGATTACATTAAATTTTTATGTGCGCCCGTAAAGGTTGCATCGTAAATATCTCTTTGGCAAGAGATTAGGAAAGTGTTCTTTGAAAATGACCTATCATCAGCCGACTTATCTGTTTCGGGAAAACTTAACCGAGCAGGGAGTGTAGCATGTCGGAAAAGTCATAAGTCAGTTAGTTATCAAACTGCGACTGAATGGCGAGATGAAAAGATAGATATGAGGATAAAGTCCGAATTGATTGAACGATAGTCCGAATGGTCCCCCTTGAGGCTATGGCGTAAGGTAACTATCAATCGCCATATCGTGATACTACTTCAGTGTATAGGAATGAAGGTAGCAAGAACTTATCACGACACAACCGCAGTAAGCGAGTAAAGGACGGAAGTCGTATCCGACAATCTATCATGCCAACAGTTACGATGTAATAAACGGGGATTACCTATCCCGAAGTGCCGAAAGGCTATTAGGTTCGACCTATGAAAATTCGGAGTGGTAACGGAGCTTCCATAGTAGTTTGAGCAAGGTAACGCCTTGTACATGGCGAAGGGAAGCAGCTAATTATTAATACAATTAACGGAAAATGTGAGAGACATTATGAGAAGTCCAGAAAGAGTATTAAACAGTCTATCAGAACACAGTAAGGATGCAAGCTATAAGTTTGAACGTCTTTACAGAATTTTGTTCAATGAGGAAATGTTCTACGTTGCCTATCAGCGTATCTACGCTAAAGAGGGTAACATGACTAAAGGTTCAGACGGTCAGACCATTGACAACACGAGCCTGAAACGAATTGAAAAGTTGATTGATACGTTAAAAGATGAAACGTACCAGCCCCAACCGTCAAAGAGGGTGTACATACCGAAGAAAAACGGTAAGAAAAGACCTCTTGGCGTGCCGACTTTCAATGACAAGTTGATACAAGAAGTAGTAAGAATGGTACTGGAAGCCATATACGAGGGAAATTTTGAATACACCTCGCATGGTTTCCGTCCCAATCGAAGCTGCCATACTGCATTAACTCATATCCAAAAGGAGTTTAATGGTGCAAAATGGTTTGTGGAGGGAGACATAAAAGGCTTCTTTGATAATATAAACCATGATGTATTGATAAACATTCTCTTGGAGCGTATTGCGGATGAACGCTTCATCCGATTGATACGCAAGTTTATGAAAGCGGGATATATCGAAGACTGGCAATTCCACAATACTTACAGTGGCACACCGCAAGGGGGTATCATCAGCCCGATATTGGCTAATATATACCTTGACAAGCTGGATAAGTATATAAAGGAATACACAGCCAAATTCGACAAAGGGAAGAAACGAAAATTCAGTAGAGAAAGTATGGACTTTGGCAATGCAAGAAAACGTATTGTGCGAAGATTGAAGGTCGTAAAAGACGAAAGGCAAAGGACAAAGCTAATCCTTGAACTGAAAGCAATAGAACAAGGACGGGCTAAATATCCCAACGGCGAAGAAATGGATGCCGATTACAGAAGAATGAAATATGCAAGATATGCAGATGATTTTCTTGTGGGAATTATCGGAAGCAAGCAGGATGCGCAACAGATAAAAGAAGATATTAAAAACTTCCTTGCTGACAGACTGGCATTGGAGCTGTCCGATGAAAAGACACTTGTCACTCACACGGAAAGACCGGCCAAGTTTCTCGGATATGAAATCACTGTAAGAAAGTCCAATGACCAAAGACGGGATAAACGGGGTAGATTGAGAAGAACCTATGGTAAAAGGGTCTGCTTGAATGTCAGTACGGAAACAGTCCGTAAAAAACTTTTCGATTGGGGAGTCTTGGAACTGACAAACCGTAACGGAAAGGAAATATGGAAACCGAAATGTAAATCGGGACTGATATTCAATGACGACCTTGAAATCCTTGATAGTTATAATCGGGAAATCGTGGGGTTCTATAATTACTACTCCATAGCCAACAACTGCGCCCATGCCTTGAATAATTTCAAGTACATCATGGAATACAGCATGTACAAAACGTTTGCAGGCAAATATAAGTGCCGAACACGTAAGGTAAACAAGAAATATCGTAAGAACGGTAGGTTTATCGTAACGCACATGACTAAAACTGGTGTAAAGGAAAGATACTTTTACGACGGTGGCTTCAAACGAAAGAAGCCCACCTATAAATCGGAATGTGACATTATGCCACGAACAATTTATACTGCGGGGCGGACAAGCCTTGTTGAAAGGCTGAAAGCCCGTGAGTGTGAATTATGTGGAGCGACAGACGACCTTGTTATGCACCATGTAAGGAAACTAAAGAACTTGCAGGGAAAGGAAAGCTGGGAACGACACATGATTGCCCGTAAACGCAAGACGATTGCCGTGTGCAGGAGTTGTCACAAGAAGATACATGACGGAAAGATAGACTGAAATTAGTGGAGAGCCGGATACACTGAGAGGTGTAAGTCCGGTTCGGGGGCGAGCATTTGGAAACCTACCATAGAAATATGATAAGGCGCTGGGTGCTTAGCCTACACAAAACCGTCCGTAAATACTTCGGGGAGGCCGTAGTTGTCACGCAAGAATTGGATGATATTGTGTCAAGTCCTATTATCAAGGATACCATCGTTAACAATGCCGATTGCAAGATTCTGCTGGACCAGAGGAAGTATATTAACAAGTTCGATTCCGTGCAGTCTTTGCTCGGATTGACCGACAAAGAGAAAGGACAGATTCTGTCTATCAACCAGGCTAATGATCCGGCGAGGAAATATAAGGAGGTTTGAATTGGCTTGGGTGGTGTCCGGTCTGCCGTCTATGCCACAGAGACCTCTGTCGAGGAGTATCTGACCTATACGACTGAGGAAACTGAAAAGCTGGAAGTCACACAGATGACTGAGAAGCTGGGCGGCAATATGGAGCAGGCCATCCGTGTGCTGGCAAGTGAGAAGAAAAAGAAAAAATAAACGGTTAAAATCAAGAAATAATGAAAAAGAGAATTTTAAGCATGTTGTTTGTCCTGTCGGCTTTTATTGTGCCGGTAAGCGTGCAGGCGCAGTGGGTGGTATCCGATCCGGGCAACTTGGTCCAAGGTATCGTGAACAGTGTGAACGAAATCGTGGAAACCTCGGAGACGGCACAGAATGCCCTTTCCACATGGAAGGAAACCTCGAAGATATTCGAACAGGGACGGGAGTATTACGAGAAGCTGCGCAAGGTGAACGACCTGATCAGCGGCAGCGAGAAAGTCAAAGAGTCCGTCCTGATGCTGGGTGATATCTCCGAGATTTATGTGAATAATTTCGGCAAGATGCTAACCGATAAGAATTTCAGCCAGCGGGAATTGGATGCGATAGCCTCCGGTTATAATACGATTATGAAGAAAAGCAGCCGCAGCATTGCCGAACTGAAGAACATAATCAATCCTACCGGCATGTCCATGAACGACAAGGAGCGCATCGACCTGGTGAACCGGGTATATGGGGAAATGACGCATTACAAGGAGTTGGCTAATTATTACACCCGCAAGAACCTGCATGTGTCCTACCTGCGTGCCAAAGAGAAGAACGAACAGCAACAGGTATTCGACCTGTATGGAAAAGACGAGCGTTATTGGTAGTCTTGAACAACCCTAAAAGATTTAATTATGGTATTACTATCCATTTCATTTGAAAACATGCACCAGATTCTTCGGAATCTGTACGATACGATGACCAAGCTCTGCCAGCCGATGATGGACATGGGGATGGCACTCGCCGCACTGGGAGCCCTGTTTTATATCGCTTACCGTGTCTGGCAGTCCCTTTCCCGTGCCGAGCCGGTAGATGTTTTTTCAATGCTCCGTCCTTTCGTGTTGGGTATCTGCATCCTCTTCTTCGATATAATGGTGCTGGGAACGCTTAACGGTATTTTCAGTCCCATCGTCCAGGGAACCGGTACGCTGCTCCGTGACCAGACTTTCGATCTGCAGAAGTACCAGCAGGAGAAGGACAAGCTCCGGGCGGACATGATGGCCAAGACAGCCATGACCGGGCGCGTCTTCGCCTCGAACGAAGAGCTGGATGCAGAACTGGAGAACATGGGCTGGAGCGAGGAGGAGCATACGGCTTTGCAGAACATGTATGAGGTTTCCTATTCTTTCTCCCTGCAAGGCATCACCCAGATGATCATGCGTAAATTGTTGGAGATTCTATTCCAGTCCGCTTCGCTGGTCATTGACACGATCCGTACCTTCTTTTTGATTGTATTGAGCATTCTGGGGCCGATAGCTTTTGCCCTGAGTGTATTCGACGGCTTGCAGAACACGCTCGTCCAGTGGCTGGCACGCTATATCAGTGTCTATCTCTGGCTGCCGGTATCAGACCTCTTCGGGGCGATGCTGGCCAAGATACAGACGCTTATCCTGCAGGAGGAGATGAACCTGATGAGTGATCCGATGAGCATCGTAGATGTGGACGGTTCCTCCGCCATCTATCTGATTTTTATGCTCATTGGCATTATTGGATATTTCTGTGTCCCGACGGTTTCAAACTGGATCGTTCAAGCGGGCGGTATGAGTTCCTATAACCGGAATGTGAACAACACGGCATCCAAAGTGACTAATGTGGCAGGTGCTGCGGCGGGTGCTTCAACGGGGAATGTCGGTGCTGTATTATTGAAAAAGTAGAAACTTAAAAAGTATAAGAGTTATGGAATTCAAGAGTTTAAAAAATATCGAATCCTCGTTCAGGCAGATACGCCTGTTCACGCTGGTCTTCCTGGGTATTTGCGCCTCGCTCACCACCTATGCCATCTGAAAGTCCTACCTCTTTGCTGCCCAGCAGCGGGAGAAGGTCTATGTACTGGACCAGGGCAAGTCGCTCATGCTGGCGTTATCCCAGGATGCGGCATTGAACCGTCCGGTGGAAGCCCGCGAGCATGTGCGCCGGATGCATGAGCTGTTCTTTACGCTGGCTCCCGACAAGGCTGCCATCGAGTCCAATATCAACCGTGCCATGTATCTGGCGGATAAGAGCCTTTATGGTTATTACCGGGATTGGAATGAGAAAGGATATTACAACCGGCTGATCAGCGGCAATATCAATCAGACCGTCCTGGTGGACAGCATGCAGTGCGACTTCGATAACTATCCCTACCGGATCACCACCTTTGCCCGGCAGATGGTTATCCGCAGCAGTAATATCACCGAACGCTCCCTGGTCACCCGTTGCTTTCTGCAAAGTGTAACCCGGTCGGATAATAATCCG
Organism: uncultured Bacteroides sp.; assembly: GCA_947071285.1. Lineage (GTDB taxonomy): Bacteria > Bacteroidota > Bacteroidia > Bacteroidales > Bacteroidaceae > Bacteroides. The sequence continues at coordinate 37,482 of CAMTFK010000008.1, forward strand.
CAGGGCTTTATGGCGGAGCGTTTCGAGATTCTGGAGAACAGGGATATAAGGACCGTTGAACGCTAAAAAGAACAGGATAATGAAAAATAGAAAGATAAAAACAGAAATCGGCGAAAAGCTGAAGAATATTTGCGAAAGCCTGTCAGAGAAAGAACGTAAGGGAGTGCTTGTCACTATGCTGGTTATCAGCACGATCCTGTGCGGCATCACGGTAGCACGTGCTTTCGGACGTTTTCTTTCTCACTGCACACTAAAGGAGTTGCCGTTTGGCAGGAATACGCCGGTGGATTCACTCCACCAAAGCGGCAAGGACAGTATAATGTTTCATCCTAAAACCCACGAATAATGGAAGATAAAGATTTGGAAATGCCCGAAGCGGCGGAAGAGACGGCGGTACAGCCGGAAAATGGCAAGGTAAGACAAGACGAGCCGGAAAAAGAGAAAAAGGTACTCACACCGGAAGAGATGGAGAAAAGAAGGAAATTCATTGTGATTCCGGTCTTTGTGCTGGTGTTCCTGGGAGTCATGTACTGAATATTCGCTCCATCCGGTAAGGAGAACGGGACGGAAGTTCCCGGAAACTCCGGGTTCAACGTGAATGTTCCGGAGCCTACCACAGCCAGACTGGTGGATAAGAAGACCGCTGCCTATGAGAAGCAGCAGGCGGAAGTGGAGGAAGAAAGCCGGATGAAATCGCTGGAACAACTTGCCGGGACATTGCTGGACGGTGGAAAGGTAATACCCGATGCGAATGAAAAAGAAAAAGACGGGGACAGGCTGCAACAGTCTGTCAAGACCTACGAGCAAATTTCCAGCCAGTTGGATGACTTCTATGAGACTCCTAAAGAAACGGCAGACAGTGATCTGGAGAGAAAAGTGGAGGAACTGAACCGGAAGCTGGAAGAGACGGAAAAGAACAAGGCTGTTTCCCGTGAAGAATTGATGGAGCGTTCCTACAGGATGGCGGCAAAGTATCTGAACCCCGACAAGGATACAGTTCAGGAGAAAGCTGTCGAAGAAGAGCTACCGGAAGCTGTTCCGGTACAGCGGGCGGAGCATCAGACAACCTCCGGCCTTTCCCAGCCGGTTACGGATTCAGCTTTTATCGCTTCACTTGCCGTTGATAGGAATTATGGTTTCAATACAGCCGTAGGCAGCAGTTATCAGATGGGGACGAATACCATTGCCGCTTGCATTTCGGAAAACCAGACCATTGAACAGGGAGGCAGGGTAAGACTCCGGTTGCTCCAACCCCTGCAAGCCGGGAACATTACCGTTCCTGCCAACAGCCTGGTAACGGGGGCGGCGGTCATTCAGGGAGAACGGCTGGATATCCTGATCAGCAGCATCGAGTATGCGGGAAATATCATTCCCGTGCAGTTGGCGACTTACGACGTGGATGGGCAGAAGGGTATTTTCGTTCCCGGTTCGGAGACCCGCAATGCGGCAAAGGATGCGGCAGGGACAGTCAGCGAGAGCATGGGAAACAGCGTATCGTTTGCGCGTTCTGCCGGGCAGCAGGTGGTGATGGACCTGACACGTGGAGTCATGCAGGGCGGCACGCGGTTGATTGCCGGACGGGTCCGCGCGGTCAAGGTGACACTGAAAGCCGGATATAAGGTATTGCTGGTCACAAAGAAACAATAACGGATTATTCACTTTAATAAAAAAGATAAGACAATGAAAGTATTTATAGCATTATTGATGGCTGTTCTGGCCTCGGTGTCCGGTTTCGCACAGGAAAAAACACCGGCAAATCCCGTCAGGATTTTGACGGATAACCAGCATATCACTCCTTATAAGATAGAGGTCACTTTCGGAAAGACGGTGCATATCCTCTTTCCCGCCGAAGTACGCTATGTAGATCTGGGCAGCAACAATATCATCGCAGGCAAAGCTGACGGAGTCGAGAATGTGGTACGTGTAAAAGCGGCGGTGAAGGAGTTTCCGGGAGAGACAAACTTCTCCGTCATTACGGGCGACGGTTCTTTCTTTTCTTTCAATGTGGTTTATAAGGAGGAGCCTTCCACCCTGAATATCAATATGGACCAATGGATGAACCCGGACGAAGGGGAAAAGAAAGGCGGCAGTTCCATCCGTGTCACGGAGCTGGGTGAGGAAGATCCCACGGTCATTGCCAGCGTGATGTACACCATCCATAGGCTGGACCGAAGGGATGTGAAGCATATCGGATGCCGACAGTTCGGGATGCAGGCTCTTTTAAAGGGCATCTATGTGCATAAGGACTTGCTCTTCTTCCATGTTTCCCTGACAAATAATTCCCATGTGCCTTTCGATGTGGATTTCGTGCGGTTTAAGATTGTGGATAAGAAGATAGCCAAACGGACGGCACAGCAGGAAACGTATATTGGACCGGTGCGCACGCTCAATGCCCTGACACGCATAGAGGGAAAGAGTACGGGGCGTATCGTGTATGCCTTCCCCAAGATTGTCATTCCCGACGACAAGTTGCTGGAAGTGGAAGTGTACGAGAAAGGTGGAGGCCGTCACCAGCGGTTCTATATTGAGAACAGTGACCTGGTGGATGCGCGTATTATGAATGAATTAATCGAAGAGTAATCATGAAGAGAGTTTTATTTATTATGTTATGTATTTGTCTGCCCTTTGTGGCAGGCAAATCTTTTGCTCAGCGTTATTTGCCGGGGCAGCAAGGCATCCAGCTTACGTCAGGCGGTGTAGATAACTTTGGTTCCAATGTGAAGCATCTGGGCGGTAACTTCCAGGTCGGTCTGGCTCTGAGCCGTTATAACCGGAACCATTCCCGGTGGCTGTTCGGGGCGGATTATATAAAGAAGCACTATTCCTATAAGGAGATTGCGATACCCAAAGCGCAGTTTACCGGGGAGGTAGGCTATTTTGTGCCGTTCTTCTCGGACCGTGGCAAAAACGTGTTCTTCTCTGCCGGTCTTTCCGGACTGGCCGGTTATGAGACTACTAATTGGAACGACAAGCTACTCTATGACGGGGCGACACTCAGGAATGACGGATGCTTTATTTATGGTTTTGCTCCGGCTTTTGAGATGGAGGCGTTCCTGAGTGACAGGCTGGTTTTTCTTTTCAATGTTCGCCAGAGGATATTCTTCGGTTCATCCGTGGGACATTTCCACACGGTGATGGCTGTCGGCGTCAAATACATTTTTAATTAGGATAGTATGGAAGAAAGTAATTGGAATGTAGACCAGATGCTGCACTGGCTGGATATAAAAATAGACCGGGAAGATCGGGACATAGCCAAGCAAAAGAAACAAATGGACGGGGATTTTCTGTACTACTTCGAATGGAATGCGGAGAGCTTGTACAAATCCCACTTTATGTCAAGCTGTTATAAGAAACTCCGGCAGGCAGTGGATGGGATAAAAGACGCCCATGAAATCCGGAATATCCTCAAGGAGAATGCCGCCTGCTGTGAGAAGAAATTGCTGGACGGGCAGTTGGATTGTCGAAGTTCCAGCCGGGGAGCCAATATGGCCCATTTCATGAGACTGGAATGCATGCAGCAGCTGATAAAGGACTACCGTGAATTTGCAAATATTCTTTCAGTAACGCCTCCTGAAGAGAATCAGCTGCAGGCGGCACATAAAAACGGGAAGAAAGAAGAACCGCCTGAAAGAAAGATAAAATCGGGTATCAGGCGTTAGCCGTACCACCGGATTCAAGTAAATTATCAATTTAGTAATACGTAAAGTCATGAAAATAAAATTAATTGCAAGTAGTATCATGCTCACATTGCTGGGCCTGCTGGGCAGCTGTGATGATAAACTGGAAGTGCAGCAGGCGTATGATTTCTCCCTTACGTCCTGGTATCTTCAGAAGACCATTTCCCCGGATGAGACCGTGGAGATTCGTCTGACACTCAACCGTACCGGAGATTATGAAGAAGCCAGCTACAATATCGGTTATATACAGATGGAGGGTAGCGGTGAGGTTTATGATAAGAAGAATGTCTATCTGGTGAACCGGGAGATGCAGCCGTTGGATTCGATTGCGGAGTTGGACAGTGATGATCCTTGCCGTCAGGTATTTACTCTCTTTTATCATAACCGGAGCAGTAAGAATGCGGAGATTAAATTCGTGGTAACGGATAATTTCGGGCAGGAAAGGGATTTGGATATTTCTCTCGGAACGGAAAACGAAACGGAAAGCAATCTATAAAGAGGGGGATTATGGATAAAAGTGATTTAAGAATCGAACAGTTGCAGCAATATCTTGACCAGAAGAAAGAGGTTGTGGAAAGCAATATAAAAGAGTATAACCAGCAACTGGGAAAAAACTATCTTCATTTCTTTGACTGGCATGCCGATGACTTGTATAAGGCCTATTATATGGATAAAAATTATAAGGCTATTCAAGAGGCGATTGATGCTGCTGAAACGCCGAAGGATATTGAAGGGATTTTGAAGCGTTGTACCCTGTATATAGAAGAGGATCTCCTGAACGGTCCACTCGTCAAAAAAAGTACCAGCCCGATGTCGAATATGGCCCATTCCTTGGAAATAGAATGCAAACAGAAATTACTGAAGGACCTCCGGTATTTAAACAGGCTTCTTCAGAGTGAGACGGTCAGCGAAAGAATAAAGCCGCAGGAAGCACCAAAGCAGGAGATTGTGCCTCCGAAAGAAAAGAAGAAAACGGGACCCCGATTGAGATAATATCAATTGAAAGCAATAAAAAAGCTACTGAATTTTGTTTCAGTAGCTTTTTATTTATCACGGTGTCTTATATTCCAGCTATACCAAATAAGCCCCAAAAAGATAATGTATGAATAACCGGCCTTTTTCCGTCCAAACGGTCAACATAGCCGTACCGGTTTCTCCTGTCCGGCTTTCCCATACATGGGTCCGGGTTGCCGTATAACCTTGATTCTGATAAGGGGCTTTGAGCAGCCACTGACCGGATTGACGGAACTGGATGCCTGCCCATCGGAGCCGCTTGTTCAGCATACCGGCAGTCATTCCCAATTCTTTCGCTATCTGTGTGGTTGTGTAAGTACTTTGGGATTGCAGGACTTTGTCGTAATACTGAACTTTGGGGGCCTGTAGCTTGAGTTTCAGAATGGCATAGTTGTTTTCCTTCTCCAATGCTGAAATACGGCTGTCACGTTCTCTTATACGGCCCTGCGCGAGCAATACGGCACGAGCAAGCAGCTCATTATCCGTTTCGCCGTTCTTCCTTAGAAGATAGCCTCCGTTCTTTAGCGTTTCGGGAACCAGCTCATCAAATATCCAGCTTTCGAATTTCTCGGCGGCAGGCAGCTTGCTGCCGGCGATCAGCCGGTACACGTTCCCTTCGTTGATGTACTTGATTTTCTGGACGGCACTGCGTGTGGGGGTGTCGTAAATAACGACACCCATTGGTTTACAGTGTCTTACGATGGCATCTCGCGGATTGGAATAACCAAGCGCGGAGGCTACGTCCGAAGCGCAAAACCATATTTTTCCATCAATTTCCAGTGTCCGGATGCGTCCGAACTCGGGATGTTCAAATACTGATATTTTATTCATGACCGTTTGATTTATAAGTTCCTTCTATTGCTTTGAATATCTCGTAGACTACCTGGGGGACGATGGCGTTTCCGTATCCTTTGACAGATGCCTGCCTTCACCGAGAAAAGGTGATACCGTCCAGTTGACGGGAAATCCCATCATCTCGGCCACAAACAGGGGATTGAGTTGGAAACTCTTTCCAGTCCGGGCGAAAAAATCCGGCAAGCTGTTCTTCTGTGGTATCTTTCCCCGTTTCTTCAGGTTCTCCAGCGAGGGTGCGCCTTTCCAGTCCCGTGCTGTCGGTGTCGGCATCACCTGTCCTTCTGCCAGCCATTGCAGGATTGATTGTTCCAGATTGTTTCCGTCCACCTCTTCCGGCTCCGGATTGTCCCTTGTTGGCTCCGGTAGCATCCCGTAAAAGTCCAGAAAATCCGTCAGCCCATTGGGATTCTTCTCTCCGGTTATCTGGGCATGGGGCGAGGGCAAATTCACCGACTTCCATTTCCGGACTCTCTCGGCATGGTGTATCTCTGTTGCGACCGGCGTCGGTAGAAGCATTTCATGGATCATCTCCGGCAATCCCTGCTGGCGGCTGTTCGGTCCCCTGCGCTTGTAATCCTGTGCCGTCATGGTGGGCAATAAACCAAACCCTGTCCCGGCGGTGAGGCGCACCGACGGCACAAGCCGGTATAAGTACCGGTTGGACGGAATATCCTTCATGCTCAAGATCACGGCAAATGGTTTCAACAACATATTGCTGTCGTCTTTTAAATATAGGGTTACTCTCTCCGAATAAAGTGGATTGACTTCCCACCTCAGCCTCCTGACCGGGCTGTACCATCGTGAGGATACCAGCAACATTTTCACCGATAACCCAATCGGGTCTGATCTCATGTATGGCCCTGAGCATATGAGGCCAGAGGTAGCGGTTATCGTCTGCTCCCTTTCTTTGGCCGGCAACAGAAAAGGGTTGACAAGGAAAACCTCCTGTAAGGACATTGATTTTTCCTCTCCATTCCCTGAAATCTGTTGTTGTGATGTCTGTATAACTTTTCGCATCTTTAAACCAGTAATTTAAAATGGTATTACAAAAATCGTCTATCTCACAAT
>CAMTFK010000009.1 GCA_947071285.1 uncultured Bacteroides sp.
TCTGCAACAACGGATAGTTGCGCAGCAAATTTTCATCCACACTCTCTTGTTCCTGCAATTGCTCCGTATCCACCCTGCCGTTAATTGCGAATTGCTGCAACATCCGGATAAACTTCATATGTTCTGCATAATAATCCGCCATGCCATCCTGCCCCGAGAGTAAAGCCACGATGCGTGCCATTGCCAGATAATTGTAGGTATCCTTCCGGTCCTTTTCGAGCATGCCCACACTATCTATGATATATATCAGTTCCGTCATGTAGCTATCTTCCAACATCGCCTCCGTACTCGAATCCTCTTTGTCAACCTCTTCTTCTTCATAAACACAGTCGCCGGCATAGCTGGCTATCAGGTCGGCAAACACATCACTCACGGTAAAATTGGCAATCACCTGCTTCACAAAATACGCCTGCACAGTTCCGTTTACCTTTATCTCCGAAACCTTCACTTCGATGTAATCTCCGGACTTCAAATCGGGCATATCCTTTGTGCGACCCACCAATAGAGAATAGCCGTAATCACTGATGCAATAATAGCTGCCGTTCATGAATTCGGTTACTTTACAGAGCACTCCATCGCCCACATTGACCGCCTGACGGACAAATTGCGCCAACGTATCCAGCAAGCTGAAAACACATTCGCCTTTCTCATTCACTCCCTGCACCTCGGCCTTAAGCAAATAGGGCTTACCCTTGTCCGAGCAGAAAGCATCCACCCCGACACGAAGCCCATATCGAACCACATTTCGCAAACACAGCGTTCCCTTTCCCCTGTACGTATCATCTTCTATCCGGCAATGGAAATAATCGGCATTGATAATATCCTGCTCCAAGACGCGAATAACGACCTCATCACCCGGCTCCGGCAGAACTTTGCGCCGCTTCTTCTGTTGTGGCACCACGTCCGGACTATGAAATAGCGAATATTCTATTTCCGTCCACATCTGATGATAGGCAATTACATCTTTCTTATCCAGACAGAAGTTTCCTAAAACTCCCTTATCCAACATCACGCGAAACTGACGCCAAGTAAAAAGCTGGTCGGGCAATACATTCTTAGGGTTCTTTGCACTCCGCAAAGGCATCAATTGCACGACATCATCCATAATACACAGCCGCACATCCCTTCCTTCGTAGTTCTGGTTCACGGCAACAGTTCCTGCAGAACTCCTTCCGCTGTCACACGATAATTTAAGAGCCAACAGCGTGATGTCTCTTACATCACTCCATCCATACTCCAACTGTTCCTGCCGGACATCCGTCAGGCAACGGAAAGCTTTCTCCAACAAGACTACCGAATTTCCCCCTTTGACAAATGTCAGATAACGGTAGAGCATAGCACGATTCAACCGACGATCGAAAACATCCTTATCAGCCGTCAGCAATTGCTCAAAGGCCAACACCATAATCATATTATTGACGTATTGCCTGGCTTCCGGTAGTTCAGTAAAAGCAATGCGCTGAACCATGTCTTTGTTTTTGCTGACATACAGCTCCAATAAGTCGAGAAGTGGCCCGCAAAATGTTTCGGTCTGCCATAGCTTCGAATCACTTTCAATCAGAACATTTAGAATAGTCCGGATTTTAGTATGCATAAGTTCCCTATCTAACGAAAAAAGACAGACCAGGATGCGGAAATGACTCTCTGCCTGATACAGGAAACCGGATTTCTTTATCTTTGTCAGTATCCTGTCAATATACATCACGTGCTCTCTTCCGGCAATGAGATCAAGTGCTTTTTTATAGACATCAGCGTTTTCAACAGCTTGCACCAGTTGTTTCTGATAAGCCTCACGCCGCTGCGAACACACGCTGATATAATCAGAATCCTCAAGCAGATAGAGGCATGCCCTCCGATAATAATCCAGCAAAGCCCGGCTACGTTTACCCTCTGGCTTCAGCCACTCCAAGATCGTATTATTCAGCGTATTCACAGCCATCAACAACCATTCGCTATCTCCACGGGCAAAAGCCTCACGGGTTTCGGCAAATTCCGGAAGTTTCCGCAAAAGCCCTTTCACCCAACGTACAAAGTAATCGGATGCATCTATGGCTTCCAGCAAATCTTCGGGTAACCAAAATTCCGGAATATCTTTTTCCACATCTTGCAGCAATTCCAAGGTAAGTTTATGCCCTTTTAGGTTCCTTACGACACAAGTGACCCTTTGATGAATGGACAGACGGGCATTTCCATAATGCATTAGTCTGAAATACAGTCCATTCCAATCAGCCAATTCATAATAAGGCAAAGGCATATTGGTGTAATCATTTCTCACCCAGAACGAATAGACTTCTCCCACTTCATAGAGCCTCTGTATCAGAGCGCCGGTATTTTGCTGAATCACCGGCACCCCGTCACGAATATCATTCACCACACAAGAGAGCGTTTTGGGGAGAGGCTCTTCCCTCTGAACCTCAAAGAGTCTGATAGCATATTCTCTTCCTTCTGCAACGATTATATAATAGGTCTTATAATTTTCCGTCTGTTTCCTCTTCACCGGAAATTCATAAATTTCGCCTTTCTGTAGCTTTGTCTTCACCATACCTTTTATCCTTTTTATCTTAACCAATAATCAAAAAAAACACAACATGTAATATTAATATCATCTCTATTGACAAGATTAATTCATCTTTCAAGAGAGTATAAATTAAAATAAAGTGCAAATATACTATGGAAAATCTCACCACAAGCTATATCTGTCACATTATTCTCCAAAATCATCAAGATTACCGGTTTTTCCGTTAAAGCAACAAGGACCTATTTACTATCTTCTCCCTACCTACTCCTTACTTACTCCTTACTTACTCCTTACTTACTCCTTCTTATATATAAGGAGAAGGTAAGGTACAACTACGCCTGAAGTCAGTAATATCTACAACGAAACACCGCACTCAATGCATCCCCTCCATATACCCGCAAATTCATGAAAATTAATTTTTCAAATCAAAAGAAAGGAAAAAGTTTATTTATACCTTTGTGGTGCAACACTTCTCAAAAAGCAATGCACGAAGAATAAGAAAGCCCACAGCAAAGCTTCTCTCCTCCTTCACAAACAACAATGTATTAACAATTAAAAATTGAACCATCATGGGAAAAATCAAACAAGGAGCTTTCGGCGAATTCACTGGAAAAGTAGGAAATCTGGTAGGTTGCACCTGGAAAGGTGTGCCTTACATGAGAACCCGTCCTTCACACATGACCAATCCACGCACTGAAAAGCAACAAGGACAACGCAGTAAATTTCAGGTAGCGCTCAACTTCCTCAAAACAATTACTCCTTTTTTACGTATCGGATACCGGGAATTTGCGGAAAGACAGACAGCCTTCAACGCCGCCATGTCCTATGTCATGAAAAACGCCTTGACGGACAGCGAGCAGGGATTAGTGATAGACCCTAATAAAGTATTGGTATCGCACGGAAGCCTGACACAAGCTTTTAATGCAGCAGTGACAGCAGAAGAAGACAAAGTTCTTTTCACCTGGCTGGACAACAGCGGACAGGGAAATGCCATGGCTACGGATGCAGCCATGCTATTGGTGTACAACAGAGAGAAAAATCTGGCGGTTTATGATGCAGCAGCAGCCACGCGCATGGATATCAATGCCGAACTGCAACTGCCTAAAGACTGGAAGAGCGATACATTGATTGCCTACCTGGGCTTTTGCAGCACAACCGACGAAAGCGTAGCTAATAGTGTATGCCTGCCACTTACCGTTTCATAAACTCTTTCCGTTCATCCTCCGGAAACTTCTCTATCGCATAGCGCAATGTAGTGCGGGGCATCGTCTTACAGTACTTTTCAAGGAATTGTACCAGCAAGTCCTTATCCCGCTTTCCCATCTCACGCAGCATCCAGCCCACGGCCTTTTGCATCAAGTCGTGTTTATGATAAAGCAATCGTTCGGACAGAGCCAATATATCGATGAAATCGTTGTTTTTGATTAATGTATAGGTAGATACGACCGCAATGCGCTGGTCCCAAAGCAATGCGCTATCCGCCAGACGATAGAGGACATCACGGGGTTTATCTTTCAGATATTCGCCCACAATGCCCGGAGCGGACAAGTCTACAAGGTCCCAGTTATTGATACGGGTGGTTTGAGTCAAATAGAAATCGAATATTTCCTTTTTGCCGCTTTCATCGCACTTCTTGAAACGCTCCACCAACATCAGCAAGGCACAGAGGCGGCACTCGTGCCATTCACTTTGCAGCAATTCGGCCATCACTTCAAAAGGTGCATCTTTATGGCGTTTTGCCACGATACGGGTGTTGGGGACCACAATACCGAGGAATTTATCACCCTCACCGTATTGTCCTTTTCCGGTTTTAAAGAAATTGGGGAGATATTCCCGCTTCACAGGGTCAATGTATTGCTCCAGCTCCTGCCGGATTTCTTTTGCTTTTTGCATTCTCTTAAATTTAACAGGTTACAAAAATATCATTTTCCCATCAGATTCTTTGCATCGGTACACAGAAAATGAAACGGGTGCCCTGAGTATATTCTTTATCAATAATCAGGTAACCTCCCAGCTTTTCTGCAACAGTGCGGCAAATGGACAAGCCAAGCCCTGTGCCCTGACTGAAATCATTCAGCTTGACAAAACGTTCGAAGACGTGTTCCTGCTCATTGGCAGGAATGCCTATTCCGGTATCCGTAACCGTGAATATCAATTGCTTCTCCTCCTCTTTCACCTCGTAGGCCAGTGTAACAGAACCTTCCCGGGTGAATTTCGATGCGTTGCTCAGCAGGTTATCGAGCACCTGCACGATGTAGCTATAGTTGCTGTCTATTATCAGCTCGTCGCAAGCCGGTTCAAAGATGAGCTTTATATCTTTAGGAAACAATTCACTTGCCGCATCCATCGAAGCCTGGCAACAGGCATTGACATCAACGGCATAATGATTAATCTCAATATCACTGTCGAGCGCCGAAATATCAAGAACATCACCAACCAGCTTCAACAACAGTTTACTGTTGCTTTCAATCAGTGAGACATACTGTTTGATGTCCTCCTGGTCCTCAAATAAATCTACCAGCACTCCGGAAAAGCCTACAATAGAATTGAGAGGGGTACGGATTTCATGGGACATGTTCTGGATGAATACCGTTTTCATCCAGTTACTTTGTTCGGCAACTTCCTTAGCCTTACGCAGTTCTTCTTTGGCTTCTATCAATATGCGGTTCTTTTCGTCCAGTTTATCTCTGGATTTATGCAACTTTCTATTCAACTTCCTCTGCTGCAACAGGAAGACAACGACAATACACAAGATGCCTACCACGGAGAACAGGATGATACGGGTATTTTGAAGCTGTTTCTCCTGAGAAATCTTTTCCAACTGTTGCTTCTCGGCACTGAGACGTTGCAGATTCAATATTGTGGCAAACTCACCGGTAGTGATTTCTTCGTTCTTTTCTTTCTCTTTCTTTTGCCCCATCAGGACATCACGATACAAATCGGCTGCTTCATCCTTACGGTTCATCTCCCAAAGAATGTCAGCCTTTGTCTTCCTCAATGCCGCCAAAGTCATTAAATCGTTTATTTTCTTTAGTTCGGTCTCTCGTGCAGCCAATATTCCAAGAGCCTCATTATAGTTGCCGACTCTCCAGTTGTAATCAAGCTCTACGTCATAGAAATAGTGGATATGGCGTTTCAATGAAGGTTCCTCCGCATACATCTGCCTGCATTCTTCTAATGCTTGGCGTGCAGCTTCCCTATCCCCCTGTGCAAGATAGAGTGAGACATAAACCAGCTTGGCCGTCACCTCGTGATAAGGAGACCTGACTGTCTTAAGTGCTTTCTTTAATAATTCGGGAGCCTTTTCTTCTTCACCCAGATCAATGTATATCTTAGCTGCATCACTGTATTGGCAGGATATATTGTATCTTACGACATCAGCCTCCTCTGAGATTTCTATCTCTTTAAGCATGAACTCCTGGGACTTTTTCACTAAACCTTTGGCTGCATAGACATTGGCCAAGGCATAATAACATTCGGCAATGCTCGATTTTAGATTGTCCCTCTCAGCTTCCCGCAGCATCTTTTCAGCTTCAACAAGTGCAATGTTATATTCTCCCTGTTTGATATAATAGTTTACCAGACGGGCAGCCCATGCCCAATAGTAAAGTTCAGGATTTTGCACTCGCCGGGCAAATTGCTTCAGACGATTTACTCCGGCTATGATGCTATCCGTACGATTTTCACCTTGCCCATAATAATAATAATCCAATTTAGCTCCTAAAGCTATTTTAGACATTACGGTATCATTGCATCGGATTGCCATGTCGAGCAATGTGTCCGAGGCTGTCAGTACAATAGGATTAGTCGGGTCATTGAAATGCTCATCATAATAAGCACGCATGTGGTTTACGTAGGCGGAATCCACCTTTTGGGCATGGGCACCCCATATAGCCAAATGTAAAAAGATACAGGCAAGAATCGTTTTTTTCATCATAAGTTATTTGCTCGTTGTATAATAACTGGGTTCTAAAGATATGCTTTATATATGAAAGAAGATATTGTTCCATCTTACAAACCAACACAATTGACGTTTTTTATCTTTTTATTGTAAATAATAAGCCATTTCTAAACATCCAGAACAAATAAACAAGTAGTTGTGCACTTTCAATGCATCTATAACCAATTCACTATAAAAAAGAAATCCACTTATTATCAATTATTTACAATTGATAATAAGTGGATTTTCTTCCCCGGGTTACTTCTTTCAAACTATTTCTGCGTCACCCCTTTCCAGTCGTCCGTACGGAAAGGTGATGCGGGCAATCCGGCGCCATTATACAGATTGCAAACCGGATTGTTGGCCCAGGCATAGCGCACGGCAACCGGATAAGGCACTTCCGGAGAAGTTACCACAATCTTATCGCCTTGTATTTCTGCTTTCGCCCAGTGGAATTTATGGTCGCGCCCGGCGATGGAGAAACCTTGCAATTCTTTACCGTCACCGCTCTTCAAACCACCATTGGTATGGTCGAAAGAGAGAATTATCTTATCTCCATCCACCTGATAGGAACGGTACATCGGACCGGAATACGGTATTTGCTCACCATACGTATTGGCACGGGCTGCCAAAGCCAGACGATGGCCGACTGCCTGTTTGTCCTTGGGGTGAATATCATTGGCATCGCCTTTATCAATAATTACCGCCATGCCCGTATTGGCAACAGACAGCGTACGGGTTTGTGCTTCACGGAGTTCCGCCCATTCAGAGTCAGACGGCTGCGGAGATTGCTGCATGAAGTTGGCCAACTGCACAAAGTAAAACGGGAAATCCTGTCCCCAGTCCTGACGCCAGTTTTCAATGACCAGCGGGAAAAGCTCACGATATTGATAAGCACGGGAAGCGTTATTTTCTCCCTGATACCAGATGGCGCCACGAATAGCGTAAGGCACTAACGGATGAATCATAGCATTATATAAAGATGTTGGCAGGTTGGGATTCTCGGACATATCTTTCGGAGGCATTCCTTCTTTCCGTGCATCTGCTGCCACCTGATATTTCCATTCACCTGCAAGGCTGATTTGCTCACCATTGGCAGAACGAAGATAGAGTTCATCCGGCATACCGCAGCCGCCCCCTGTATCTGTAACACGGATAGCTAAGACCAACGCTCCGGCTTTAACCATTTTACCGGGAATTGTATAATTACGTGCAATGGAATAACCATCGGTATGCCCTACCTCTTGCCCATTCCAATAGGTAACATCATTATCATCAATAGCTCCCAAAACCAACTGCACCTTCTTGCCAGCCCAGGAGGAAGGTATCTCAACAGTCCGGCGGAGCCATAACAAACCATCAAAGCCATCCAGACCTTGTTCTTCTACCATACCGGGAAAGTTCATTTTCCCCCAGTTGCTATCATCGCAGGTGACTTCCGCCCGCACCGGTTTACCAATGGCAAAGCCCTCGTCAACACGATTATTCCAAGCCTCTAAACCTTTCAAATACTCCGCTTTCATCGCAGATTTATCAGGCATTACCTGAATATCTTCCACTACTTTACTGAAATCCGGCATTTCTTTCAGTATCTTTCCACTAATCCAGGACTCAACATTCGTTCCGCCCCAAGAAGTATGGATTAACCCAATGGGCACATTTTGCTTTTCAGAGATTTCACGGCCAAAGAAGTAGGCAGTAGCAGAGAACTCAGGAATTGTAAGCGGAGAGCATACCTGCCAGCCGTTATCGCGAATCTTGATGTCCGACTCCGGTTGCGTACTCGTCACATGCTCCACGTGCAGCAAACGGATATTAGGATGGTTAGCGGCAGCTATCTCTTTCTCATAATCCATTATCTTTCCCCATCCTTTCAGTGGCATCTCCATATTCGATTGTCCGGAACATATCCAGACTTCACCGATCATTACATTCTTCAACACCAGTTTCTGCCCGTCAGTCAGGGTTAGTTCATACGGTCCTCCGGCCTCGGGGGTACGGACAGAGAGTTTCCACCTACCATCTTTATCAGTGGGGGTTTCATACGTCTTTCCATCCCAGGAAGTGGTAATTTTCACCGTTTTCATCGGTTTGGCTGTACCCCAGATAGGAGCATCCGCCTGTTGTTGCAGCACCATATTGTCTGAAAACATGGGTGGCAGCACTACTTTTGCAGACATTGCTCCGGATAACATCAGCAAAGCTGCAACTAACATACACTTGTTTTTCATATACTTGGTTATTAGTAGTTAGTGATTAGAAAGCAAAGGTAATTAGAAATTCGTATTCCAAATAGCGTTATTGCCCTAATAAATGCAATAATCTTTCCATTTAGCGTGCTAAATAGAAAGATATTCCTACTTTTGCCGTAAAATAAACGCGTTGCTTTATGGTTTTAAATTACATTTGGGTAGCATTCTTCGTAATTGCTTTCATTGTGGCACTCATCAAACTCCTGTTCATGGGCAATACTGAAATCTTTACGGAGCTTGTCAACTCCACATTTACTTCCTCGAAAACAGCATTTGAAATATCCCTGGGACTGACTGGTATTCTTTCCTTGTGGTTGGGCATTATGAAGATTGGTGAACAAAGCGGCATGATAAATGCATTGTCTCGTTGGCTGAGTCCGGTGTTCTGCCGCCTTTTCCCTGAAATTCCGAAAGGACATCCTGCCATGGGTTCCATCTTTATGAATCTCTCTGCCAATATGCTGGGACTGGATAATGCAGCCACTCCCATGGGGCTGAAAGCCATGAAGGAACTGCAAGAGCTGAACCCGAAAAAAGACACAGCAACCAATCCGATGGTCATGTTTCTGGTGCTCAATACTTCCGGGCTGATACTGATTCCAATCAGTATTATGATGTATCGCGCACAAATGGGCGCCACACAGCCTACTGATATATTTATCCCAATACTGATTACGTCGGCCATCTCCACCCTTGTGGGAGTAATTGCCGTCAGCATCGCCCAGCGCATCAATCTCATCAATAAACCTATTCTTATCCTCATCGGCTGTATCAGCCTTTTCTTTGCAGGACTCATTTACATGTTCACGCTGCTTGGACGAGAAGAAATCGGAACATATTCTACATTGGTTGCCAATATTATCCTATTCAGCATCATCCTGTTATTCATAGTCTGGGGATTGTGGAAAAAGATAAATGTATATGATGCTTTTGTGGAAGGTGCCAAAGAGGGATTTACTACCGCAGTACGCATCATTCCTTACCTAGTGGCATTCCTGGTGGGTATTGCCGTATTCAGAACTTCCGGTGCAATGGATATGCTGGTAAGCGGTATCGGTTATGTAGTAGGACTGTTTGGTGTGGATACCAGCTTTGTAGGCGCCTTGCCCACTGCATTGATGAAATCATTGAGCGGTAGCGGTGCCAACGGACTGATGATTGACACCATGAAAGAATATGGTGCGGACTCCTTCGTAGGACGAATGAGTTGCGTAGCGCGTGGTGCTTCGGACACTACATTCTATATTCTTGCCGTTTACTTCGGCAGTGTGGGCATCACCAAGACACGCAATGCCGTCACCTGCGGACTGATAGCGGACTTTGCAGGCATTATCGCTGCCATCATCATCAGCTACATCTTCTTCTTTTAATTTTTAATTTCTAATTCTTAATTAATATGGTTTCCTATCAGACAGACGGCGTAGAAATGCCCGCCATCAAAAAAGGCACAACAACGGAATGGATTAAAGCCGTTGCTGCCACTTACGGAAAAAGAGTCGGTGAAATCGCCTATATTTTCTGTTCCGACGAGAAAATTCTTGAGGTAAACCGCCAGTATTTGCAACATGACTATTATACTGACATCATTACTTTTGATTACTGTGAGGGTAATCGCCTCAGCGGTGATCTCTTTATCAGCCTCGATACAGTGCGCACCAATGCAGAGCAATTCGGCAGCGATTATGAAACGGAATTGCATCGTGTGATTATTCACGGCATCCTGCACCTTTGCGGAATCAATGATAAAGGTCCGGGAGAACGGGAGATAATGGAAGAGGCAGAGAATAAAGCGCTGGCGATGAGATAAGTACACGGGAGCGTTACTGACATAAAACAGTGTACTAAGAAAAAATCTCCGTTTAATCAGTTTAGTAACCTGATTAAACGGAGATTTTGCTTGTATCCTTCGCAATCTTTATATTATTTCAGCAAGAACTGTTCCGCACGTCCCGGCGAGAAGAGCTCCCATAAAGAAGCAACCGTCCAGCCCGGGGCGAAGATATTATTATAATATCCTTTACCATTGCGTCCATAGTCCCAGTTGGTATGTTGTACCACTTCAGGATAATAACCCACCTTCGCGATGCCACACATATGCCCTTCATAGGGAAGCAACTGGCGCATAGAGGTAGAAATGACTTCGGCAAAGTCAGCAAAGCGCGGTTCATTATATTGTTTGGAAAGCCAATGCAGTACATCTGCAAATTCGAAGATAAACACATCAATGTGGTTGTTCTCAACTGACACATTGCCCCAACCACGAGTTTTCAGACCAATATCACCTAACATCTGTCCTTTTGCAAAAGGAACATCCCAGGTATAATACCAGGACAAGGCGAAATAAGCTGCTTTCTTTGCCAGGTCTGCATAATGGGTACGCTCTGCTCCTTTAGTAACCAGAGCCAGATAGTATGTAGCTGTAGCAGCATACAAAGAGGCTTCCTTATCTTCACAATTGGCATCCAATGTTGACGAAAAATAATCAGCTTTGGATATCAATTCTTTCTCCAGATAATCGACCGTACGTTTTGCACTTGCCAGATAACGTTTGTCTTTGAAGTATTTGTAGGCCATTACTAAAGGCAGAGTAGCCGAAGGGGTACTGCCTCCACTGGCATCTACAAGAGAGAAGTCGTCCTTGAACTTACGCGGGAAACTACCATCTGCATTCTGCAAACGAAGGAAAGTATCCAGTATGCCTTTTATACGCTTCTCCCATTCAGGATGTTTACGTTTCTGCTGCTTCTCGTAATTCAGATAGTTCAATACGGCATATACGCCTTCCGACTGGCGACGGATGCTATGAACAGGATCTTTCGAAATACGATTGTAGTGAACAACCTCATTGAAGAAACCTGCCTGAGAGAAGCCATTCTGAAGATAAGTATCAAAAACACTATTGGCATTATCCACCAGGTCTGCACGGTTTTGCTGCGCTCCATACTCCAAAGCATTAAAAGCATTGAGCAATGTACGCCCTACAAAACCAATTTCAGCAACGTCCGTACTGGCACAAGTAGCTGTTTCCAACTCTACTCCGGAATAGTAATGGGTAGATGTATTGTTCACATAACTTTCCACAAAGAAGTTACTCATAACCTCTTTCATCCTATCCACCGTATAGGGTGTATTAACAGGTTGCGGCCGATTCGTATCATAGCTATATTCCCAGGTGCGCTGTACGCATTCCGAGAAGTCAGCCGCATCTACTTCTGCCAATTCCCAGGTCAGAGAAATACTATCGCCTTTACGAAGCAACTGGAAAGCCTCAACAGAGGGAGCCAACGTCAATTTACGAATATAAGTTTTTGGCGCTTCTTTATATGGAAAACCAAAAGAGAGCACACTTATACCTTCCACATTCTCAAAACCTGTATAACCAATAGATGTTTCACCGGATACAATCACTTCACCCTCTTTGTGAGTAGCCAATGCATCTTTATCGAACTGATCGATACGGAGTACTGACATTGACTTCCTGCTTACAGGATTGAAAATAGCCGTCAACGGAGTACTCAAACGGTCCTCACGTACCAACCAGCTATCGGAAGTATGGAAGGAAGGTGCCTTTTCCGGTGAACGCAGATTACGGCGATACCAGAATCCCGGCATATAAAACTGGCAATCGGCATGCTTATAACCAGTCTTTACTTGTTCCCCATAATTGAAATACACATCCTCCAAAGCATTTATCACAACATTGACGCGTTGTTTTCCATCTCTCTCCGTAACCTTCCGGGTAATAATCAACGGCAGTTCACTATTTGCCCGGCAATTGTATGTTCCATCTTGCGCTTCCTGAAGAATAAGCGAATATTGCTTTGCCTCATTCCCCGGTACTTTCAAAGAAATAAAAGCCGAGACATTCTTCGGAGCAGCACTCATAGCCGACATTTCGGCAATACCCATCAAAAGTATTATCCCCAAAAACAATCTTTTTACTCTCATAATTATATCTAATCTATTTCAATTCATTATTAGAACACCGGTGCGGCAGACTCTGTCGACGGAGAATTTCCTGTTACTGAAGGCCATCCGCCTTTCCACTCAACCTTATCCATCATTAACACGCGACCTTCGGGACGTTTAGTACTCACTGCATGATAAAACATCCAGTCGTTACCCGCCTTATCCCTTACAATCTCAGAATTATGTCCGGTACCCACAAAGGCATCATTCTTATGAATCAGTACTTCATGATGGTTATCCAACATCTTTCCGCCATTTTTGTCTACATATGGACCAAACAGGTTCTTGGAACGTCCTACCACCGTAGTATAGGTACTCTTCAATCCCTCGCAACAAGTACCTATTGAAGCAAAGAAATAATAATAACCCTTTTTTTTATGGATGTAGGTTCCTTCATAAGCTGTTCCTGCTACCTGGCAGGGCGCGGCATCCTCTCTGATTGAAAGTCCGTCGTCCGACAGTTCAATAGCATAAATTCCTCGGAAACTACCCCAGAAAAGATACTTCTTTCCCCCATCTTCTATATAGAAAGGATCGATAGAGTTCTGCACATTGATTTCATTACTACGGAACATCTTTCCACAATCCGTGAAAGGTCCTTCGGGTTTATCGGCTATGGCACATCCGATGCCACATGTCCATTCCCCACCCCAGACAGACATGGAATAATAAAGTACATATTTGTCGCCTATCTTATTGATATCGGGAGCCCATAGCCCCCCTCTTCGTTCAAAATTCGGACGGGTTTCTTTTGTAAATGCAGTGCCCACATACTCCCAGTTCACCAGGTCTTTAGAACGGTGAATAGGCAGATTCCGAATATCTTCGGTGGCATACAAATAGTAATAGCCATCATCACCCTTAATAACAGAAGGATCAGGCAGGCTATAATTTACGACCGGATTCTGATAAGTTTTAATGGGCTTTTTCGCCATAAGCAAACAGCTTATGGCGAGAAAGACTCCTATTAACAATGTTTTCTGCATATATTCACTATTACTATTTACAAACCGGAGCTTCTGCTTCAGTGGACGGAGCGTTGCCTACAATCATTGGCCAATCATTATCCCAGACGATACGGTCAATCATCAGGTAGCGTCCCTTGCTCGGGGTGTGTCTGTCATAGCTATGATACAGCATCCACTCGTTACCCTCGCTGTCCGTCACAATCTCCGAGTTGTGGCCCGGACCCACGAAACGGTCATTGGCTCTGATAAGCACTTCATATTTGTTGTCCATCATCGACTCTCCGTTCTTGTTCACATACGGGCCCAGAAAGGAGTTGGAACGGCCTACAACAGTTGTATAAGTACTCAACATAGAGTTACAACATGAGCCAACCGATGCGAACATATAATAGTAGTCGCCACGTTTATGGATGTAAGGTGCCTCAAAGGCAGTACCTGCAACCTGTATTCTTTCTTTTTTAGCTGTTGCGAGGTCAGGATATACTCTTGTACCATCAGCATTCAACTTCACAGCATACAGACCATTGAAACTACCCCAAACCAGCCACTTCTGTCCATTGTCTTCAAAGAAGCAAGGGTCGATAGAATTTCTTACATCAATTTCACTCGAAGTGAACAACTTGCCCTTTCCATCAACAGATACATCCAGTGTGAAAGGTCCTTCGGGAGAATCTGCCGAAGCGATACCGATACCGGCAGTGGCGGGTTTACCCATGGCAGACATGGCATAATACAAGATATATTTATCGCCAATCTTTTCAATGTCCGGTGCCCATACTGCCGCACCCGATTCTGTTACGAACGAAGGCTTCTTATCAAACATCTTACCACCTTCTGTCCAGTTTATCAAATCCGTTGATTTACGGACTACAGATGTATTAGTGGCATATACATAGAACGAATGATCGTTTTCTTTCCAGATGGTAGGATCACCCACACTGTAGTCAGTCAGTGGGTTTGAATAGGGGTTGTTATAAACCGGCTTTTTATTATCATCATCCGAACAGGATGCCAAGGCTCCTGTCAGAGCCAAGGCAAACAATATATATTTACTTCTCATAATCAATTATTATATCTTTGTTCAAGTTCTTCTACAGGAATATTGTCTTCATAGCCATCGTAACCATAGTTCTGGTTGATGCGACCTTGCGTGTTGGATTCTATGGCATTACGCGGAACGGGCCACAACACGTGATAAGGCTTCATTATAAAGGCATTGGTTGAATAATAATATTCTGTTGCAAAGAAGTTGTTCTTTTCCATTATGCGGTCATAGTACCAGTTTTTCTCCGAGAAATTGCTGAGAGAATATCCGTCTATACCCTTTTCTGCTTTCAGGAATGCGATACGTGTCAACTCAGTCTTACGATGGTCTTCCATGAACAATTCTCTGGCTCTTTCGTCCAGAATATCTTCCAATGTAACAGACGAGAGTTCCGGTGCATTCACACGGCGGCGGATTGTATTCACATCAGCAGTAGCCAAATCGTTCTGTCCTAACCACCAGTATGCCTCAGCTCTGTTCAGGTAAGTTTCAGCAAGACGGAAGATGTATTGGTCTGTGAAACCACCTACAGGTACTTTACCTCCCGCATTCGGATCATCCTTGTCAATCAAAACCTTCACAATCGGGAAGGAGAAATAGCAACGCATAGTGTCCGTACAGTAAGCCGGGTCAACCGGTTGACCGAAATAAGTGGCACTACCACCCTTTGAAGCAGGCAGGTTATATTTGATCCGTGACTTATCATACCAGTTATTGGAATTATGACGCATATCATCACCGCAATCCTTCCACAATTCATACTGTGCATAGTTGGTAGGACGTATCTTGGCAAGACCTCTACCCAGTTCTTCCAGTTGTTCATATCCATCGTAAATACCTGATGCATCTGTTGTTCCGTTCTTTCCATCCGGTGTCTTCATTTTACCTCCGGAATGCCATTGCGGTACGAAATTACGTTTACGCCTTGAACCACTCGGAGAAGAACATCCGTCCAGGCCATAGATTTCCTGACCAATCATGATACCTTCTTTGTTCTCAACAATACTGATATTTTCTTCTTGGAACAAGTCATTATATACATCTTTAGTTTTATCATCAGAATTGATACCGAAACGTTCGGTCATCAGACGTAATCCGTAATTGTTAATGCATCGCGTAGTTGCATCTATTGCCTGCTGAAAATCGCCGGTAGCCAGACAAATCTTAGCCAACAGATGTTCACCTGCAGCTCTGCTCACAGCACCACGAATCACTTCTTTAGGCAACCATTGCACGGCATACTCCATATCTGCCTTGATTTTCGTAAGGATAGTCTTACGGGAAACGGTATTAAAGTCCAGTTTGGCTCCGGTAATTTCTTCACCGATCCAAGGTATATCACCGAATTGGTTAGTCAGCAAATAGTACCAGTAGGCACGATGGAAATAGCCTTCTGCCAAACAAGCATTTCTATCTTCTTCCGAAGCCATACCATCAGCTTCAGGAGCGCGGGTAATGACTGTATTGGCATACTTGATACCGTTCCAGCCGAAAACCCAATAACGAAGGTGCAAATACATATTGGTGGTAGGAGTCAACTGAGTCACCATATTGTGAATTTCCTTTGTTTCAGGGCCACCCATTACGGCCAAGTCAGACCAAGCATATTCATAGACGGAGAAAGTTTCACAGTTTCCGGAGTTGAATGCATCTCCGAACCATTCAAAATTCATCTGCTTACGGCAAAGGCGAAGCATGGTTTCCAGACCTGCTTTATCCACGAAGGTATTTTCCGGTGTCAGGAATGACATTGCCTTCGGATCAAGATCAACACAAGCAGAAAGACTGGCAGCTATCAGGCAAGTGGCCAGACCTTTTAGTATATTTTTCTTTGTTTTCATTTGAATATCTTTATTTAATTATTCGTTCTATCAGATTATAAGGTAATGTTTACACCGAATGTCCAGATGCGCGGAGTAATGGCCTTAGTCAAAGGATCGGAAGTTCTCCACTTGGAAATAACGAATGCATTATCCACATTAATACTGAATCTCAGATTATCAATCATAAACTTGTTAATCAACTTCTTCGGGAATGTATAAGACAATGCCATATTCTGCATTCTTACATAGTTTCTCTTTTCGTAGATGTTCACACCCGGGCTGTCAATGTTTGCACCCAGACGAGCGTATTTGCTATTTTGATTCCAAGGTGTCCAGTAATCAGTCCAAACAGAGTTTGAAGAGTTGTAGAAACGGTTAGTTTCGTTTCTGGGCAGATTATCGATATCCATCCAACCGAATTCTCCACGCAATACGAAAGAGAAGTTAATACATTTGAACAGGTCCAGATCACTGCTCAGTGTCATACGGTGTTTCGGGGTTTTGTTACCCAACCAAAGTTTGTCATCGGTATTGATTTTACCGTCGTTGTTAACATCCAGCAGTTTCGGGTCACCCGGTTGCTTGCCATATTTTGCAGCTTCCAGTTCTTCACCCAGTTGCCATACACCAACCCACTTATAATCATAGATTTCATCAATAGCGTGTCCAATGTACCAGCCATTCTGTACGTCGTCATCTTCACGCTGACCAATTACGTTACCGTCTTTATCCAGCACATTAATCATATCACCATACAAGTGTTTGATTTCATTCTTATTAGTAGAATAAGTAAATGTGGTAGTCCAACGTACTTTAGAGGTATTCACGTTTACACTTGACAGGGTCAACTCAGCACCTTGGTTGGCAATCTCTCCCAGATTGGAAGCAATGCTACCATATCCTGAAATTTCGGGCATAGCGCGGTCCATCAACAAGTCATTCGTCTTATTCTTGTAGAGTTCTACCGAACCACTCAATCTGTTGTTGAACAATCCAAAGTCAACACCTAAGTTGAAACCGGTAGTAGTTTCCCATTTCAAATCTCTATTGGCCAAACTTGAAGGATACACACCTTTATAGTTTACCCCATTTTGAATAACGTTGGTAATGGTCAATCTTGAGAAAGCGGCATAACGGCCGATGTCACGGTTACCGGTCTGTCCCCAGGAGAGACGCAGTTTCAGGTTATTAATCCATTTAACGTCTTTCAAGAACTTTTCTTCCGACATACGCCATCCGGCAGCAACCGTAGAGAATACACCAAAAGGATTATTCTGTCCGAAAGCGGAGAAACCATCACGACGTACGGAACCCGTCAACAAATAACGGTCCATCAATGAGTAGTTCAAACGCCACAACAAACCATTACCAGTCTGCATTTCGTCAGTTGAACTGACCGTAGGAGTGATACCTGCCTGAATGCCATGATAGCTCAATGTACCGTTAGGTTGGAAACCTTCATTGTTTCCCGTACTTTTCCAGTTCTGGTACTTTTCAGCAGTATATACGAAGGTAAAGTCAAAGTTATGTATTTTAGCAAAAGTGCGGTTCCACTTCAACATGTTGTCAATGCTCCATTCGTAGTCAGAATAGTCTTCGCGTTTTGCTTTACCACCTGCTACTACGCCCGGTTTGATGTCAGAATCAAAATAGTAATCTTTTCTCCAACCATAGCGCACGTTGAAAGTAGTCTGCCAGGTAAATCCGAACGGAAGAGTCAGTTTACCATAAACGCTTGAATTGAAATTCTGCGTTCTATAATATTTATCATCCACTGTGTGATTCAGTAACGGATTGGCAATACGGTTATCGTCCCAAGGTCTAACCTTGATGCTACCATCAGCTTCGTAAACATCGCCAAAGGGACTGGCTGCTTTAGCTGCACCCGTATCTGCCTTAATTTGATCTGAACCTTTATGAGTGAACTGTGCATTCAAACCGATATTCAACCATTTTGTAATTTCAGTATCCAAATTCACACGTGATCTTGAGGCACGGAACTGGTCACCTACAACGATACCATCATTATTGGTATAGCCCAATGACACATAATAATTAGTTCTTGCCGTTTTACCGGAAACAGATGCAGTGTAATCTTGTCTCAAGCCATTCTGATAAACAAGATCCATCCAGTCAACGAATCTACCGGCTTTATAATTGGTAACCTCAATAGGGTTGAACTCCATACGTTGCATCCAAGTTTCGGTGTAGTCACCGGAGAAAGAAGGATCATAAGCCGCCCACTGTTCACGAGAAACGCCTGCGGGCAGATTGTCGGGATTATCATAATAGCCTAAGCCTTTTTGCTGGTCGCCCGGTTTAAAGTAGTCAATTGTTTTGTAGTAGTCGGAACGTCTCTGCATATACTGCGCAGCAGTAGGCATTTCGGGCATAAAGGTTGCCTGTGAAACACCGATCTTTGTACTTACATTAATAATAGGTTTTTCAGAAGTACCTTTCTTAGTATTGATGATGATAACACCTGCCGAACCTTTAGAACCATAGATAGCAGTTGAACTGGCATCCTTCAGGATATCCATACTTTCGATGTCGTTCGGGTTGACGTCTTCAATATTACCATAGAATACTACGCCGTCCAAAACAACCAAGGGAGAAGTACTGGCTTTCAATGATTGCTTACCGCGAATCAAAAGTCCGGAAGCACCGCCACCTGCATCAGTAGAAGGAGTGATGTGTACACCGGGAACTGTACCAACCAAGAAGTCAAGAGCATTTGTGGCAGCTCTGTTCTTTGTTACTTCCTCACCAATGTGTGCCACGGCACCCGTTACGTCTTTTCTCTTCATTGTACCGTAACCAACCACAACAACTTCATCCAACAACTTAGAATCCTCAACCAACATAACGTTCAGAGTTCTGGTGTTGGCATCAATGGTTTTTTCCATTGTCTGATAGCCGATAAATGAAAATACTAAAGTAGTTTTTTGTGCGGGCACGTTCAATGAATACTTACCGTCCAAGTCAGTAATAGTACCCAAAGCGGCGTTACCTTTTACAGTTACGTTTACTCCAATAACTGTTTCGCCCGTAGCATCTTTAACGACACCCGTAACAATTCTGCCCGACTGAGCCTGAACATAAACTGTAGAGATTAGGAAAAGGAGTAGCATCCTAATCCTTGCATCAGAAAAGAATTTTGAAATCTTCTGCTTCATAATATTAAATTTTAAAAAAATTGTAAAGTCTTTATTGGCTTTAAAGCAAGACAAAAGTAGATATTCAAATAAATAGTTGATAATACAGTTATCTCTAAAAAAAGAAAAAATGTCCCAAAATACTTGCCAGGAGGTTTTAGGACGCCAATAGACACAATAGTCTCAATTATGGGACGCATCTGTCATTTTACTCATACACTGTAAGTTGCGAGGTTGGTCAGCTAAAAAACTTTAAAGAAAAAAATAAAGGTGCATCCTCAACAGAACACACCTTTATTCTAATAATATCGAATATGAAAGAAAATATGCTGTTATTGCAGACAAGCTAATCAAGAGCCTGAACGGCAAGTTCTCCTGTTTTATTCGTTGCAGGCAGAGTGATTTCCAGCATTCCTGCATGGCCGGACCTGAACTTGACGGGTTTGCCATTGAAGAGCACTTTGTATGTATGCCCCGCATTCATACACACAATCATGCAACGTTCATGCGGTTTCGTTGAATCATCAAAAGAGATTTCAGCCTTATATCCGGAACAGTTGCCGGTGAATTCGCTTTTCGTAATCCAAACCTCAAATCCTGTGGAAATCTTGCCAGGTTTGTAGTAAGCTGCAAACCAATTCAGAATAGGAGACGAAAGCCCGGAGAACTGATGCCATCCCGCCCCTCTTCCCGAGGAAATAATGAAGTGCTCGAATGTGAAATAACTCTCTGCACACTCCTTTTCCCAGTTATCAAGAGCCGTATGCGCCACCCGGTAAGCTTCTTCTCCTCTACCCAAGTCTAAAAGAGCTTTCCACATCATCCATTGATGGGGAAACCAGACAGCACCGTTCCAATATCCGTCTACCTTATAATAAGGAGCGGATTGGTCGACTGTAGATATGCCTACCTTAGTCCACAACTCATCAGGAGAAAACAAATGTTCCACCAACTTGTCCGCCTGAACGGAAGAACAGATGCCTGCCGCCAGAGGGGTTACTCCATCCAGTCCCTTATTAAAGTTAGAATGGTCCTTATACCGGAAAATATCTTTCGCATTGCCCAAAGAGTCGTGAACCACATATCCGTAATATCCGCTTTCTTCGTCCCAAGCATAGGTTTGCAGTGCGTATGACAGTTGCTTGATGACTTGTTCATACTCCTTCATGTCTTTTTTCAGTCCCAGTTCCTTGGCTGCCAGACGTAGAATCTTCGCAGCACGAAGATAATAGGCGGAAGTCACCACAGGAGTAACGAACCGGGTTTGCGATTTAGTGCGGTGCAGCTCATGCTGGGGCGGATAATCGTCCCATCCACCGGAATTATAGAAATAATCCCAGGTGCGGAGCAAACCGGAACCTTTCATTCGAGTAGTGGAAGAAGGGTCGTTTCCGACCATGAAATCGAAGTATTGTTTCAGGCGGGGATACAGGAATTCCAATGATTCGCGTGACAGACTGTTATTCCACAAATCGAAGTAGGCATACATCTGAATGGGCAACGGAGTGCCATGATGAATGAAAGCCGACTCACTACCTACCGGTGTGGTATAAGCCTTGATACATTCAAAAGCCTTGGCAGGGTCCACATCCACCAGTCCCAATGCTATGAAACCGGAGTCCCAGGTATAGAGGCTGTTCCAATTCTTTCCCGGTGTGAAGTGCCGGATATACTCTTTCTGAGTATAAACCGGATATACAATATTCGACAAAAGCGAGGCTTGCAACAGGCGGTTTCCGAGGAGATACTTCTCTCCGGCAGGCAGCACCCCGTCTTTGGATTTCGCATCTTTTGCAGGCTGTATCTGTGCGATGAGCTTGTCCGGAGCAGAGTGAAAACCGGATAACTCCTGTTTCACCTGTTCCTTATCTCCACTGCACAGCAGCATATAGATGGTCTGTTCGGAATTCGGTTCCAACACGACGGGGCGCAAAAAGGCGTTTGCATAATGCCACTTCCTGTCGCCCGTCAGCCTCGAAGACACATGGTCGTGCACCCGTCTACGAAAAAAAGACTCCAATTCACCGTTCAGAATCTCGCGCACCTCCGAATGCTGGTAGTTCCAGGCCACACCATAGAAGTTCTCGCAATCCTTGTATTTCAGGATGAAGTCCTTCCGGCCCTCTCCCACTTCCATCACGGGAGTGAAGGGAACCGGTGCAGAAGTGATGTTCACACGGCTGATTTCATCGCTATCTCCTATAAAGAAACCATCCAGGCTAATGCCCACGGTGGAAGCGGAAATAAATTCCAGTTTATACTCCCCTGCCTTTTTACAATGGTACGGGACGGACAGGAAAGAAAATTCTCCCGTACCCTTTAATTCCACTGGTTGTTCCGTCAGTCCTTTCAGATGTAGAACGGCGGTTTCCCCTTCTTTTACCTTAAACCGAAGTCCTATGGCGCCTCTCTCTTGTCCCGGAAGGATATTCACCAGATAAGCCAGACGGTCGCCTTCGTTTCTGCCGAAGCCCTGGCCCAGAATGGAGCCGTCGAGCGACGAGGCACTCCGTTCTTCATTCCGTTGCCAGCCGTCATACACCAACCGGTACTGGGGAGACTGGCGGACAGGTTCATTCTCCACATAGTCAATGGCATTGTACCATTGCAGGCGGGATGCACCCGTAGCGGTCACTTGCGGTTGCGTCTCGGGATAATCGATGTAAGCCATCTGATTCAAGACCAGATTTTGGGGCATCTCTGTACGGTTGACACAATGTATCCCGACCAACGTACGGTTATCATCCAATATGTGATAGGTGACATCCGTATAGACCCGGTCTTTCCATTCCAGTTCATAGCGGTAGGTGATGCGGGTCATCTCCGGGTTTATCTCCCACGGATAGTAGGATGACTCGAACAGGACGTGTGGCACCAACTGGCGGTTCCGGTAGTATCCGGGCATCACCGAGAAGTCAAAACGTATCCCTTTGCGCATATCGGGTATGTGCGAGATGCCGGCATAACGTTTTGAATAAGGGCCCCATGTATGCAATGACGCTATGTCATGGCTATTGTCCAAAGAAGGTGAAGGATAAACAGCTCCTGCACAGTAAAGGGCCATAGTTACAGCCAGAAATGTCATCAAGTATCGTTTCATCTATTATTTCAGTAACTTCCTTCCAGAAACATTCAAAATCACTTTTCGTCCCAGCAAATGGATTGCAAGAACCACGTAGCCAGTTCGCTCTTCAAGCCCTGGCGTTCCAACACCGAAGGCAATTCATGATAGCTTTTCCAGAAACCGTCGATCAAAGCGGGCATTTCTGATGGAGCATACATCACAGCTTCATTCAGACTTCCCATCTTGCCCAACTCCTCTTTGAAGACAATATACGAATTACGATACTTCAGTTGTTCCATAGATTTGGCTATTCTTCGGGATGCTCCCAAAAGTCCGTTCATATCTACCTTTTCGGCAGGATAAACTATCTTAATCACTTTTTCCTGATTGCAAGGCAATTCCGGCAAATCTACCAGCAGGGCAAAGTCTTCGGCCGAATACGTGTATTCTGCCGGGCTCCCATTCACCGTAACGGACAGCGGAATGAGTGACGAAAGCACTTTCACCTTGAATGCACGGGCCGGAGGCATCTCTTTATAACTACCTTCGCGCTTGCCTATCACAACGGTTTGCTCATTGCCACTACGGGTAGTAGTCAGCTTGGTCACCGCATACTCGGATGCATAGTTCTTATCATTCCCGTTATCTTCATACAAGCTGAATGCCGATGTATCGTTTCCACCGGGAAATACTGTCACCGCTATTTCTTCGTCGTTACCGTTCAGGTTCATCACGTTCTCCAGATACAGAGGCAGTATCGCACCCGCCTTTACATAGATGGGATATTCATCAATGGCAAAAGAGCGTTCCACAACGCGGTTGCCTTGCAGCAAAGCACCCGTATGCCACTCGTACCATTCTCCCTCCGGTAGCCATACACGCACTTGCGCATAACCATCCTTTGCCGGAGCCGTAACCGGCGCCACCATCACATCATCTCCAAACATATACTCATTGGCGAATTCATAAGCTTCCTTATTCTCCGGATAATCATAATACATGGGGCGGCAGAGCGATAATCCATCATCATATCCCTTGCGGGCCATGGTGTAGATATAAGGAGCCATCACGTAGCGTTGGCGAATCGTCTCACGGATGATGTCGCAATATTCCTTATTGAATACCCAGGGTTCTTTATTCAGTTTAGCCCCTTTCTGTGAGTGGGTACGCATAATCGGACTCAGTGCTCCGAATTGCAGCCAGCGGGTGTACATTTCGGGGTCTATCTGACTACCGATGTGTCCGCCCAGGTCATGACTCCAATAGCCATACAGCACATTAGAGGCAGTAGAGTTGAAGTAAGGTTGGAAGTCCAACGACTTCCATGAAATCACTGCATCACCCGAGAATCCCACCTGATAACGATGATTCCCCAATCCTCCCCAACGGTGGTAGAGCATCGGGCGCGTATCCCGGCGTTGTTCCATATCACTAAAGAATGCGTAGTTGATCCACCAGGTATTACTCAGATTCTTCATCTTTGAGTCGAACATTCCCTGTTGCCAGTCCAGCCACCAGAAGTCCACCCCGTCTTTCTCCATCGGAGCGAGGATATTCTTGAACATATTCTTCATGAACTTCTTATCCGAATTTACCCAGGGGATTGTTTGCTTTGTAGCAGGGTCCACTCCCATGTCTTTAGCCATTTCCGGGTACTTTTCTTCATAAGCAGCCACTCCGTCTGCCGGATGCAGGTTGAGTGTCACTTTCACATTGTTCTGTTTCAGGTATTTCAAGAAGCCCTGGGGATTGGGAAATAAATCTCTGTTCCAAGTCCAGCCAGTCCAGCCCCCCTTGCCTTTCTCGGTATAATGCCAGTCCATATCCACTACCAGCACGTCCAGAGGTATCTGATAAGTATGGAAATTATCAATCAAATTGCGAAATTCTTTATCGGAGTACAGCCAATAGCGCGACCACCAATAGCCGAAGGCATAGCGGGGAGGCAACGACATCTTACCTGCAAACAGGGTATAGTCTTTCAGGGCTTGTTTATAGTCGTGTCCGTAGGCCATGAAGTACCAATCCTGTCCTTCATTGGCAGAGCGTTCCTTAGCCCAGTCCCAGTCCGGATCATTATCAAACAGCAGTCCCCGGGAGTCGTCAATGAGCGACCAGCCATCGGTTGCCAGCAGACCGTCTTCCAGTTTCAGTTTATCCCCTTTCTTGGTGTCAGACACCCAGGTTTGGGTCTGTGTGTCACCATCCATTCCGTCCAGCGTGCGATAGGTGCCTTTCAGGTTGCCTTTCTGTTGCATCCCGGGCTTCCAGGTGAACGGGAATGCTCCTTTCACAGCTTGGATTACCAGGTTATTGTCCGTGAACTGTCCGCTGTCTTTTTTATAACGCATCTTCATTTTGGGGGTTGTTATTTCAATCCACGCGCCTTTTGCCTTCACTTTGTAATTGACGTGCGGATACAAGCGGTCTACAGCAATGAAAGATTTGTCGTCTACGAACTTCCCATCCGGGGCATACTCCAGACGGAGCGTTCCATCCGATATAACCGTAAACCGTACATGGTTGTCAGCATAAGCAATATTCTGCTCTTCACCCTGCGCTCGTAGTGACAACAGGACACCTTGCAAAATACAAAGAATAAGTGTTAACTTCTTCATCATGGTAATATTGATTTTACTTGTTTCTGGTAGGTTGCGGCCCCATATACGAACGCTTCATACCTCCGAAGTCCAACACTACTTTCTGCACCACAGTTCCAGCATCGCCACAGATGATTTTCACCGTATGCTTGCCCGGTTTGTCTATATGGAGAGTGGTTTTGTTGATTCTGCAATTCTTCAATACGCTTTCGTACCATATCTGGGCATATTCGAAAGAAGAAGTGGACGGAGTCATCACAGGACCTTCATCGATGCATACGCCATATTTGGTTTCTACATTCGTTGCTTCGTGTCCGGCATATCCCCTATCCTTACTTATCGTAAAGGTAGGCAATACATAAGTATATACATCTACCGAGCCCTGCTCGAAAGTATAGAAATCGTATTCCAAACGTGGTGTGCTGCGCCCTGCAGTGCGTTGTGCCGGCGCTAAAGGATCACCTAACTGAACGGCTGTATTCTCGCAACCCAGATTGGGAATTACTCTCATCTTAATAGCGTCATTCTCTACCTTACGGTGGAAACCTGCGGCATCAATTGAAACATAGCCGTTGTTCTCAACATACAAAGTATCCATTTCGGCCAATGATGGAGAAGTAGGATTGAAGACAGAAACGTAAACGCTTTCTTTCTCGCCACGGTCGGACATAATATCCAGGGTTCCGAGAATCCGCTCACCGGCCGGAACTTTCGCCCAGTCGATGGATACCTCTATACGGTCTTCGGTAGCAGTCTCCCCGGACTTCTTACTCACCAATATCCAGTCATTCGTAACAGCCGTTTTCCACTTCAACGGAGCGGCACCCTTGTTAAATACATCTACATAATATGACTGACGCAGATAAGTATTGAAACAGGGCAATGAATGGAAACTTTTCAGTCCTTTCAGCACATCTTCACCTTCTGCCATCACACCCAGAGAAGCCACAGGGGCCAATTCAACGTCTCTCAGTTTAGGGAGTTCAAAGTAAGCGGCGGCAAAGCCCTGCTTCATGGTCATCACATGATCCCACTTACCGTCGAGTAATGAGTTATAGCCTTTGGTGATTACTTCAAGGCTGTCATAACAAAGTTTTGCTGATTTCTCCAGTTCTTTGGCACTGGCTCTTTGCTGAATAGAATACCAACGGTTTCTCTGTCCGTCCAGTATCATTCTGTTCAGCAGTTCACATCCTTTCACCGGATAGTACAACGACTGATAGAAACAGGCTTTTTGCTTCTCGTCGGACATATTATTCAGAATCTTCTCTACAACATTTCCAATCCGGCGGTATTCACTCAGACGATTGTCCACCTCACGGTAGTTGGTAAGTGAGAAGTCAGTATCGGTATTCCGTTCTTTTCCGTGCTTATCGGTGGTCCACTGGTAACCCCATCCCATAAATTCGGGTTTGCGGGCAAAAGCCAGCTTATAGAAAGAGTTAACCACATCCTGGTACTCATTGCGATATTCGTCGCCCAACATGCCGCACAGCCATTCCGTACGATAGTTGGCAGCTCTCTCGAAGTTGAAAGAATCAATATCAAAAGCCATTGTCAGGAAGTAGTCAACAGCAAATTCACACGACTTGATGTCACCTGCATTCAGCAACCAGATACGGTCGGCCGTTGCATCATACGCTTTGCGGAGTTCTTCGTACATCAATGTCGGAGAAACCGTATTCATCCAAAGGTGGTCATGGGGCTTTCCAAGATAAGAAGAGTGATAGTACACACCGGAACGTCCTGAACGTTTCTGTTCTTTCGGACTGCTCAGACGCTTCATATAGCCATAGTTATCATCCGGCCAAATGATAGTTACATCATCCGGCAGTTCCAAACCTTCGTCATATACATCCAGCACTTCCTTGTAGGGAGTGAATGCCTGGGGAATCTCTTCGCCCGGTTTACCGATGGCATCAATCAACATCTGTCTTTGTGCCATCAGTGCTTCCTGGAGCATATCTTTTCTATCTCCCATATCATTGCTTGCATTCATGGCCCGGTCGTGCAGTCCGCGCAACGCCAGGGTATATACATTTTCAAAAGGAGCACATTCCTTCACGCGTGCATTCAATACGCTGTCTACGCCTTTTTTATTGTTGATGTAGTCCCATTCGCCCATTGTATCTCGCTTCCATTCACTTGCCGTATTAAACAATAAAGGTTCGCAATGAGAAGCTCCCATGAGGATGGCAAAGCGGTCTGCAACCAGTCTGTTTTCAGGAATACGGTGGAATGCCATGGATGCATCGTGCATGGCCGGACACAAATAATTAGCCTGGAGGCGAAGCAAAAGTTCACAAACCTTAGCGTAAGTACGGGGACCGAAGTTGCCCACTTCCTTCTCGAAGTTTCTCTTCGACCAACGGTAAAGCCCCCAGTCTTCATCATTGATGAAAATGCCTCTGTACTTCACAGTAGGCTCCTTGGAGATATATTTGTCTACCTTCAGGTTCAATTGGTCTTTCTTCACAATGGGAGCATCTGCCCACCAGTACCAGGGAGATACACCGATGGTTCTCGACACGGACAATAATCCGTAAGCAGCACCTCTGCGGTCGCTACCCACAATAACCAACGCCTTGTCTACTCCGGGGAGAGGATTACGAACGAGTTGCACCAGATAGCTTTCCCAACGGTTCTTCAAAGGCTCCACATCCAGTTTCTTCTTCGCAACCATTTGTTCTATCCATTCATTGTGACCCAGGGTTCCGACAATGATACAATTCTTCTGAGGAGCTTCCTTGGTAGTAGCAACACCCAAGATTTGTCCGCTCACCTCTTTCACGTCATTTGCAAATAGTCCCGCCGTTGTTTTTACAACTTCAAAGTCTTGTGTGTCATAGTACACGCAGGCTTTATCCTTCTTGCCTACGAGACTGAATACGTTGGAACCGCTACTATTCTGTGATAGCGAAACCTGAGCCAGCGCTGCCGAAGAACTCAGCAGCAACATACCTCCTAATAAAATAGATTTAAAAATACTCATGGTTTATTTATTGATAATTTATATGTTACTTTTCCATCAGCGCAGCCACACACCAGAGGTAAGGTCCTTGTGCATGAAAATCACCGGTACGGCGCGGACGGTCGTAATAGTATTGTTTGTCGTT
Organism: uncultured Bacteroides sp.; assembly: GCA_947071285.1. GTDB lineage: Bacteria > Bacteroidota > Bacteroidia > Bacteroidales > Bacteroidaceae > Bacteroides. The sequence continues at coordinate 28,451 of CAMTFK010000009.1, forward strand.
CTTTTTGTTAGTACCTACGCAAATCTCTCTCACCTGATTCTTTTCGGTAAGGTAAGTCACCAAAGCCATCCATGCCTTGCGGGCTGCCGGAGCATACTCTTTAGCATTCAGCCATCCGTTCTTTACACCCGTAATAAAAGCGAAAGTAAACATGGCGGAGCCTGATGTTTCAGTCCAGCAATCAGGGTCATCGAGCAACTGGTTCCACAGACCTTCCGGGTTCTGATATTCTTTCAGACTCTTCATCATAGTCAGGTAACCTTCCATGATACGGGGACGGTCTTTGTGATTCTTAGGCAAATAGCGAAGCAACTCCGCCATACCTGCTGCCATCCATCCATTTCCGCGTCCCCAGTAAAAGGGCACATCCGGTGCATGATAGAAAAGACCGTTTGGGCGTTGCAATTCATCCAGATACATCACCATCTCTTTGGCTGCACGGTCTATATATTTGCTGTCATTGGTCACTTTGTAAGCATGTGTCTGTACAATGGTAATCATGTACATATCGTCAATCCAGAGGCGTGTTTGCCATGAATAGCCTTTCTCCGCCCATTCCTTCTCTTCCGGCTTTGCATCAGCAGGAACTTCCCATTGGGTATCGGCATAAGGCAATCCCAGCTCTTTGTAGCGTTCATCTTTCGTCACCCAATAGAGTTCCAGAGGCAGGCTTCCGAACATATTCAGATCGACATGGTTCTTGATAGGCAACAGTGCCTTTTCTGTAGTAAACAGATGCTCGAACCGGGCTTGCAGAAGCTTGATAAGTGCTTTATCCTTGGCTGCTGCCGCATATTTAAGAGAACCGTTCCAGTAGAAGGTTTCGGGATAACCAATCCACTTTCCGGCATGCAATGCATGTTTCTCGGTTACAAAACGGTAGGCAATGCGTCTGCCGATTTCATCGGGAGTATACCCTTCGGGGAAATTCTTCAGAAGACTGGTCTGAGCAATTAACAACTGAAAGGATGATAATAAAAATAATAATGCGAATACTTTCTTGTACATAACAATTTGAATTCTATCTATTAAACATTCTAATAATTTACGATTTCCGGTATATCCGGTGACATTACTTCACCTTCAATAGTTTCTTGGTGTCATCACACACGGCTACCGCCACTTTGGAGTCTGCGCAACCGTAATAAAGGTATAGCTTCTTCTTGTAATAGGCCAATCCCTCGATAAATACGGTACCGTCCTTATACTGTCCGCTCTTCTCAAAAGGAGCTTCAGGCATGAAGAAAGGTTTATCCAGACGGCTCAACACTTTATAAGGGTCTTTAGAATCAAGCAAAAGCTGTCCGGCACAGTAAGCGCCTGCCGGATAGTTTGCATCGCCTCTCTTTTTATCATTCTTACCATTATACATCAGCACAATGCCCTGTTTGGTACGAATAGCGGGAGGGCCGCACTCAGTCATCTGGCTATCGAAATAGCCGTTACGTGGCTTGGCAATCTTCAATAATTCGTTGTTCTTATCCAGCACAGGATACCAGTCTGTCAGGTTGTCGGAAGTGGCTGCATGTACGGCATATTCTCCCCAATACATGAAGTATTTGCCATCTACCTTGTCTATAACCAGCTTTCCGCCTTTTACCTTAGTAAGGATGGAGGCTGATTTAGTAGCGATTCTGGTAAAGCGCCCGTCATACGCTTTTTCAAAAGCAAGACCATGCTTGGTCCAGTTCTTCAAATCTTTGGAAGTAGCTACTGCAAGGCGGGGGGTCTTCCGGTTCCATGCCGTATAAATCATTACATATAATCCGTCTTCGGTCATAGCCACCCGCGGGTCTTCGCAACCACCCGGGCACTCTATGCTTTCAAAATCATCTCCACCGGGGAAAAGTACCGGGCTGTCTGACCGCTTCATGGTCAATCCATCCGCACTTTCGGCATAGCCGATACGTGAAGTCCTTTTTCCAATGCCTTGCGCCGAATTGTCCTCAGCACGGTAAAGCACAACAATCTTTCCGTCTTTCACGGTAGCAGCAGGATTAAAAGTATCGCTTTCCTCCCACTTCACCTGTTCCTTTCGCATCGGGCAATAGAAAGAGGTGGGTTGCGGTACGATCACGGGATTGACACCTTCCGGACGGATGAACGGGCCAACCACCCAATTCTCCTGTTGTCTCTTATCTGCATCGCCTGAAGAGGGCAAAGTAGAAAAACTACTCAGTGACAACACTCCTATCAGACCAACTATAAGTTTTAGCTTCATCTTGATTTCTATGTTTTTTACATGGTTAAAGTTATCATTTTACTGGCGAAGACGCTTATAGATACCGGTCAATACCTCCAATCTGGATGTCTTTCCGGGTACAGCCCGAGGCTTAAACCCGCATAATGCACTCCACTCCTGCAATGTATCTTCATCTACCGCACCTTGCAGATTTGCATCCCATCCGGGCAAGTATCCCCGTAATCCCATATATTGCGCTAAACGGAAGTCAGGGTCTTCCGGACGCAAGTCACGAAAGTATATCAGTGTTGCTTTCTGGTCAATCAGCAGTTCCTGCAACTTAGGCATATCCACATCCTGCACAGCTACTTTATCATCAATTGCCAGCGAAGCAGCAATACCCGCCGCCTGTCCCAATGCCATCCAGCATGGTTCCATACGCAAGGTGGAGAAACCAATATGTGAACCGGATACAGGTACAGGCAACAACAGGTTATCTACATTGCGGGGCAGAATGACGCCCAAAGGTACTGTATAGACAGCCGTAGGATAACTGATAAATCCATCCAGATGCACCCTGCCGGTTTCCCTTTTCCGGGCAGCATGCGAGTCGAGTGCATAATGACTGGCTGTCACACTGTTGGCATGCAACGGCGGACGTTTGTCCGGTGCAACAGGCAAAGCATCCTTGGCAGTAAAGAAGTAGACCCCTTCAAACCGTCTTCCTTCGCGCACATATACCTGGCGGGGGAAATACTCATTATCCTGATATTCGTCTTTCGCCAATCCCCATTCCAACATTGCTTTACGGAAATGCTCCGGCAGTTCGGGGTCATTCTGGGCGAACCAGAACAAGCCTAACGTATAATCTTTCAGGCGTTTGGCAAACTTATCCCGCCACTCCCACGAAGAAGTAGGCCAAGGCCAGTTTTCTTCGGGCAAATCGGTAGAGATAAACGCCGCATGCTGGTTATTGCCATCTGTTTTCTGATTGGGCAGCTTCACCATGCTACTCAGCTTTCTGATTCCCCAACTGTCTCCGGGCAATTTAGTCTGATTGCCGGCAGCGATATGACGGCGGTTTTCTTCCATCATTTCATCCGTCACTTTCAGCATGGCTCGCTGGGTATTCCTTCCGGTCCATACATCTTCAATCAGTGAAACGTATTCGTCTCTGTTATAAGATGCCGGTTTCGGAAAGAGCACCCGGTTATCAGGGTCATTTGTCAGGCAGAGGCGATAGTTGTAGGCCTGGACTGCATTATCCGACTCTCCCGTGCTGCCACTGGCAGGCAGGCTTTTCCAGTATTCATAGGTTCTTCCCGCTCCGGGTTCTCCAAATTCGGCCTTGCTTTCCCTGCCTACACGGAAGGGCACACCAGCCGCAGCTCCCAAATCTCCTTCATAAGTGGCGTCTATAAAAACATCGCCCCGGTACGTTTCTTTTTCTCCATTCTCACGATTCAGTATGCAGATACTTTCAATACGTCCATTCCTGAAAGAGATATTCTGGTTTTCAGCATCGAATTGCCGCATAAGGAGTACGGTAATCTTATCCTTATGTTCGTTCAGCATATCCTGATATACGGATGCAGCAACGTAGGGTTCAAAATGAAAGCCGTCGCTGCAATCCTTCAATTGCTGGGAGTGCTCTCCATAACGGTCTGCATAATATTGCTTGATTCTGGTAGTAAACTCCATGAACAGGCCGGTAGTTGCTTCCCGTGTAGCAATATCCGTTGCCCCCAGCCCATTGACCGGAAGCCCCCCAATATGCCGGGTACGTTCCAGTATAACCGAGGTCTTGCCTTGCCGGGCTGCCGCAATAGCTGCCATAATGCCACCGGGATTACCGCCTACCACCACCACATCAAAATGGTTTTGGGCGGATATACCCCAACTGAGCATCAACAGCACCGTAAGAATATGGAATCTCTTCACGCTATCTTCTTTATTTGAGTTTATACTTTTGAGTAGTTACATTCCATCCTTTCAATACCAGGACAGCTCCTTCGGCCAACTTCCCTTCTGCCGTTTCTATAGTGACCGTTTTCTTTTCACCCGGAACCAGGGAGAAGAAGTTATCCGAATAGAACGACGGACGTATCGGACTCATCCTTGCATTCAGGAACTGCAACTGATTAAAGAAAGCAATGCCATTGGAAGTATTCTTCAATGTGATATCTACGAAATAACGACCGTCTGCCTGACGCGTCTTATAGGAGAGTTTCACATTAGCCGCCTTCAACTTACTCAAGTCTTCAAAACCTGAAGATGCAGGCCCGGTCAGCGTCTTGCTGCCTTCATACTTATCATTTGACCTCCAATAGAAGTTGGAAGAAACATCCTTGCCCTTCTCATCTTTCAGCAACAGTTTGATGAAATGAACCTGAGAGATATTTTCGGGGAAACGGATAGTCAGCACATCATTGGCTACTCCATCTTCCGGAAGATTGACAGAAGCAGATTCTTCAAACACTTTCCGGCTGTTGATATCATACACCTGCGCTATCACCTTGTAATTATTGAAAGAGCGATAATAATCGTTCACCACAGATACGGTGTTCTTCAAATAATCGAACTGGGCATGCAGTGGTTCCAATGAATTGGCTGTATGATAGAGTGAAGCGGTAGGCTCCAAAGACCAATCCCACATACGGGAAGACACCTGACGCATGGAGCAGTTATGATACCAAAACAGAAGTCCAGAACAGAAGCGGTCCCCGTAATCCAGTTTATTATAGTTCCATACTTCCCAGATACTCTTGGAGTTTATAGCACCCAGCAATTGCCCTTTTTGGGCGAATTCATCGATAGAAGATGATTTTCCATAGTGGTTTACCAGGTCGGTATACATCGTAGTCATCAGGTGGAAACCATTTCCATCCAGATAATCCCATACCTCTTTATTAATAGGCCAAAGGTCTTTTTCATCCATCATCTCACGAAGGATTTCTACCGTAGGCAGCGTAGGAGCACCATACTCCGGATTGAAACCATCGACACGGCTTCCACGGGGAGACGCCGTATTTTCATAGTGTTGCATCGGATTCACCTGCTTGTAAGGACTTCCATCATGCACTCCGGCACATTCCGACTGCATCTGATAACCTCGTGTACCATCCAGTTTGTTGAGTAGTTCAGGTGTACCTGTGACTTCCGTACTTTCATTGGAAGCTACGTAATAAGCCAAAGAAGGATGGTTGCGGATGCGTTTCACGGTAGACACCACATTATCCATATAGTTACCCTTATCATGCGGATGGCGTGTATCACCTGTCATCCAGAACTCCTGCCATACCAATAATCCCATTTCATCGCACAATTGGAAGAAATAGTCCGATTCGGCAATACCACCTCCCCACATGCGCAGGAGGTTGACACCCGACTGACGGCTATACCGCAGTTCGGCATATGTACGTTCATCAGAAGTTCTCTGCATAGCCTCCGGTATCCAGTTCGTTCCCCGGATAAAGAGACGCTTGCCATTCACATAGAAAACACGTGATTTATCAGGCGTGTTCGTATCGGAAGTAATTTCCCGGATACCGAACTTCGTTTTTACCGAATCACAGACCACTCCGTCGATGGATACGGTCATTTTCAACTCATACAGGTTCTGAGGACCTTTGTTTACAGGCCACCACAAACGGGGGGAGTTAATCACTAACTGGGGGTATTCATCCGGAGAGAAGGACAATAGTTTTTCTTCTCCACGCATCACTTTCAGTTTCTTCTCGAAAGTAATATTCTCACCCACAATCTCGCCTTTCACCGTGCAATTAATCGGATTAAAGCCAGTAGTCGGATTCACAACTTCCACAGAAATGGATTCACGGGCCTGGTCGTAGCCGGGCTTGCGCAACTCCGACTTCACGAAAGGATGGCGCAACGCCACTTTGCCCGTAGCATAAAGAGAAATGTTCTTCCAGATACCGGTATTACGGTCGCGGATACCGTCCATGAAAGTGAAGTCCCAGCCTACGGTCATCAGCATGGTAGTGTTCAGTCCGATATTGCCATTTCCTCCATTGTGGAACTCTCCCACTGCCCCCCATGATTTCGGCTTGGTGCTGCCGGGAACATCCACCGGATATACTTTTATTGCTAAGGCATTATTCTTGCCTATCTCCACAAAGCTGGTCACGTCGATATAATCCTGCAAGAACATACCTTTCATGGTACTGAGCAGATTTCCATTCACCCATACCTCGGCACGGTAGTTAATGCCGTCCACTTGCAGCCATACATGCTTTCCCTTGAATGATTCGGGAACGGTAAACTCCGTACGGAACCAATAGGTATAGAAGTCACGTCCGGTTTCTGAGATATCCGGTATCAGTTTCGACTCTATCTTATTGTTGATTCCATAGTAAGGTTCCGGATATTTCTGATTATGCACCAGTGAATTCAGAACCGTACCGGGCACAATGGCAGGCATCCAGTTTTCTGTAGAATAACTTAATAAAGACACTTTCTCTCCGGGCTCCGTCACATCTCCCGCCTTTATCATTTTCCACTGATAATCTCCGTTATGGGTAATTTCTGAATCAAGCCAGATACGTCCGGAGTTTCTGACATCATTCACCTGGCTTTGTCCGGTTACTACCGTCGAATAGGAAAACAACAGTATAACAAAGGTAAGGGCTTTGGCCCAACAGCTTATATTCATTTTATAAGTATTAAATAGAATTTCGATACAAGATTACTAAAATGGCACAGTTTTATTCCTCCAGAAGCGCCACTGCACACCAAAGGTAAGGAGCTTGTCCATGATAATCGCCTACATTTTGCTTACGATCATAATAGTACTGCTTATCATTCTTCTTGTTGGTGCCTTCACAAACGGATTTCACATTGTTGTTCTCATCTATGTATTTCACCATGCCCATCCATGCCTTGCGGGCAGCGGGTGCATATTCTTTGGCATCCAACCAGCCGTTCTTCACTCCCTTGATAAAAGCAAAAGTAAACATGGCAGAACCTGAGGTTTCGAGCCAACAGTCGGAATGATCGAGCAATTGATGCCACAGCCCATTAGAAGACTGATACTTCTTCAAACTTTTCATCATAGTGAGATAGCCGTGCATGATTCGCGGACGGTATTCACTGTCTTCGGGCAGGCTACTCAACAACTCTGCCATACCGGCAGCCATCCAACCATTACCTCTGCTCCAATAGAAAGGAACATCCGGAGCGTGATAGAAAAGACCGTTCGGGCGTTGCAACTCGTCCAGATACATCACCATCTCTCTTGCAGCCCGGTCTATGTATTTGCGGTCACCGGTAATCCGATAAGCTTGAGTCTGCACAATGGTAATCATGTACATATCGTCAATCCACAAACGCGTCTGCCAGGAATACCCTTTCTGGTCCCATTCCTTTTCTTTCGGTTTCGCATTTGCGGGGAGTTGCCATTGGGTGTCGGCATAAGGAAGGCCCAAGTCCAGATAGCGTTGGTCTTTCGTTATCTTATACAGTTCCAGAGGCAAGCTACCGAACATATTTACATCCACATGATTCATGATAGGCAATAAAGCCTTTTCCGTAGTGAAGAGAAGTTCAAATCTGTTCTGCAACAACTTCACAAGCTCCTGATCGTTGGTAAGTGCTGCAAACTTCAGCCCTCCGTTCCAAGTGAAAGTCTCAGGATAACTGATCCACTTTCCAATGTGAAGCATGTGTTTTCCATCTACAAAATGATATGCCAAACGTTTGCCCACTTCTTCCGGTTTATATCCTTCCGGAAAATCTTTTAGCAGGTTTGTCTGACCAAACAATAATTGAATTGGAAGCAGAAACAGCAATAATAATGACTTTTTGCGCATAAGGTTAATTCTTTATTTATTAGACATTAAGAAACTTATAATTATCATGGTATAATCTCTCGTCAGTGGTTACAAAGATAGCGCGTAGTATCTTCACAGAAGGGAATATGCTTCCCAATAAATAGAAGAAATATCTCAAAATCGTATAAGAAGTCACAAATTCATTTCAAATAACGCTGATGCTGGGAATTAATTCTTTTTTGTAACGGATTTGAATGAAATGATGATTTACTGAGTATCTTCATTAATTAGGCGGACTATCTCCATTCCCCTCCTCCAGTTGGAGGAGGGGTGCCCAAAGGGCGGGGTGGTAGGTGGGAAAGAATTCCTTAGCCTTGTGATTTATAGGTATTTTATTGTTTCACCTACCACCTCCCCCCGTTGGGGTACTCCTCCTCCCGGGAGGAGGAGAATGGAGATAGTGCTGTTTATCATTTGCCTAATTACTAATCACTAAACGCTAATCACTAATCACTTTTGTTCCTTTCTGCCCCGTTTTAAATTCCCCCAGCAGAATACCTTACCCTACAAAGTCTTTTGGAAGCACCCCAAATTGTTTCTGAAAGCATTTAGAGAAGTAAGAAGAAGAATTGAAGCCCACCATGTAGCAAATTTCATTGATGCGGCTCTCCCCTTCCTTCAACAACTGGGCGGCACGCTTCAGACGTTCCAAACGTAAATACTCGTTCGGAGTAAGGTCCAGCACTCCCTTCATCTTACGGTAGAAGCTGGAACGGCTCATATTCAGACTATCCGCTATATCATCCATACTGAACTCCTGGTTGGAAAGATTAGAGAGAATAATCTCATTCAGTTTCTTTATAAACTCCTCATCAGCCTTGGTCAGTGCCATTGTGTTGACCGCCACAAACGGAGATTTAGCGAAGTTCTGGCGGAGCTTTTCCCTATTATTTATCAGATTGGAAACCACAGCCAGAAGATATTCCGGTGAGAATGGCTTCTCAATATACGAATCCGCCCCCAATTCCATACCTTCAATCTTAGATTGAATATTAGTCTTGGCAGTCAACAGAATAATAGGAATATGGCTATAGCCTACCTCCGACTTTATGATTTTGCACAATTCAAAACCATCCATCAAAGGCATAACAACATCACTCACCACCAGATTCACAAAATTACTATCCAGAGTCTGCAAAGCCTCCCTACCATTGGTAGCAGTCAGCACTGTATATTCGGACGATAACTGGCGTTCGATGAAAGCAAGCATATCCGGATTATCTTCCACAACCAAAACCACATGTTTACTTGCCCGTTGCTGCTTCCCTTCCTGCTTATCATCAGAGAAATGCTCACCGGATGTTCCTGTCTGCAACTCTACTTCCTTGCCCACCACATCCGAGTCCAGCGAAATGGCCATATCCTGAATGATAGGGAGCGTCAGGCGGAAAACATTTGCATCTTCTCCCGGAAGCATAACCAGACTACCACGATGGAGTTCCGCCAACGAACGGGAAAGCGCCAGTCCGATGCCTGCGCCTGTAGTTACTTTCCCCTCCTCTTTCTCGCTGAAACGAACAAAAGGCTGGAAAATCTCTTCTTTCATTTCATCGGGAATAATCACTCCGTCATTCTTAGTGGTGACATAGAATGCCTGGTTCTCCGCATCCACTTCCAACTTAATATGCACATAGGTATCGGCATACTTCATTCCGTTATTCAAAAGATTACTTATAATCTTCGTAAAAGCTTCGCGATTGACATGTGCACAGAAGTTTTCTTCCGGCAACTCCAATGTAAGGTCGAAACCTTTCTGACGGGAAAGGGAAGTGAACCGCATATAAGTCTCCCTCAACACATTCGTAATGTCGCATTTGGCAAAGTTCAGCCGATAGCCCTGACTCTCCACTTTCCTGAAGTCCAGAAGTTGGTTGGTGAGGTTCAGCAACCGCTCCGTGTTATGCTGCATGATATTCAGGTCTTCGTGAGTTTCGGGGTCCAGATGTTTCTTCAGGATGATGTTCTCCAAAGGCCCCTTTATCAATGTCAGCGGAGTTCTGATTTCATGCGCCACATTCGTGAAGAAATCTATCTTGGCGTTATAAATTTCGCGTTCCTTCTCTTGCTCAAATATCTCCTGCTGACGGCGATGATGCCTGTTGCTACGCTGCTTGAAATACCAGAAAGCATATACGGAGCAACCTATAATGAGCAATGCATAAACACAGTAAGCCCAGATAGAGAAATAGAAAGGAGGCAGGATATGGATATACAGCAGGTGCTCATCCGGATTCCATACTCCATCACTGTTAGAGGCTTTCACGCGGAACAGGTAATCGCCATATCCCAGGTTGGAATAGGTGACGATAGGGCTCTCTCCCACCGTTATCCAGTCTTTATCAAAGCCATCAAGCCTGTACATCAGTTTATTCATCTTCGGAAGCTGATAGCCGAGAGCGGCAATGCGGAAGGAGAATGAATTTTGGTCGGACTTAAGCGTAATCCTGTCGGAGAAAGTAATGCTCTTTTCAAGAGGAGCATTGTTCTCACCGGCACGGACTTCGCGATTGAACAACATAAAGTCCGTAATCACCACCGGCGGCAGATTCTTGTTTTCAGTAAACGTCTTGGGGTTGAACACAACAAAACCATCGATGCTGCCCAAATAAATGGCACCGGACTCATCCCTATAACCGGAACGGTAGTTGAATTGATCGCCAAGCAGCCCATTGGCCGTGGTGTATACCTTCACCTGCTTTGTGGCGGGGTTGAAGCAGGCCAATCCGCTGTTTGTCGTCAGCCAGAATAATCCTTCCGCATCCTCTACAATCTGATAGACAACATCATTAGGCAACCCATTGGACGAATCGTAACTGGTGAATGTTTCCGTATCAGGATGAAACAGACAGAAACCTCCTCCCTGTGTGGTCAGCCAGATTTGCCGGTGAGAATCTTCAAAGATACTCAGCACCTTATCATAAGGAAGGCTCTCCTTATTGTCTTCATTGTGCACATAGTTCTTCCACCGTTTTTCATTGACGTTGTAGCAGTATGCACCGTTCGCATAAGTTGCCAGCCACAGGTTGCCTCCCGAGTCTTCTTTTATATCGTATACAAATTTGCCGGCCAGTTCCGTGATTCTGTCAAAGTCGTCAGTTTGTTCATTATACTTCAACAACCCGAACATGGTTCCCAGATAAATATCACCTGTAACCGTCCTGTAAATAGCAAAGATGCTATTGTCTATCAACGAACGTGGAGAATCTGTTTTCTGATAGGTTTTCAGAATGTTGCCTGTATTGGTATCTACTATCTTCAAGCCTTTGGAGAAAGTTCCCACCCATAGTTTATCTCCAACCATACATAGCCCGTGAATATTGGTAAATCCGGAACTGGGTGCAAAGAAAGAAAAGTTTTTTGTCTTCGGGTCGAAACGGTTCAGACCGCCGTCTTCGGTACCAATCCACAGTATGCCTTTGTTGTCCTGGCAGAACTCGCGGACACGTTTGCCCCGCAAAGTGTTTTCTCCGTCCTTCGGATAATACTTTTCAAAATAGGTATAGGACTTCGGATAATAGTCCACTCCACCGAAGTAGGAACCCACCCAAATACCACTTTCCCTGTCCTCACACAATGAATAGATTGCATTATCCGACAAGGAATAAGGGTCATCTTTGGAGCTATGCAGATGCACATACTTATCCGTGCGGAGATTGTAGATATAAACTCCCGACTCGGCTCCAATCCACAGTTCATTATCAGAGTTGACCAGCAAATCGCGGCAAAAGACCATCTCACCGGTTTCGTCCACCATCAGCAGATTACGCAGGTTGCCGGAAGTGAGGTTCAACTCCTGCACGCCCTGCCGTATAGAACTAATATAAAGGCAATTGTAAGCTCCCGGCACAATATTCATCACCACATCGTCCTTGAAAACCTCATTGCCGCCCTTTGGCGAAAGATAAGGATGAAGTGTCTTTAAATTGTCCTTTGAGTAGAACAGGCCATTGCCATAAAAGCCTATCCAGATAGTTCCGCTATTATCAAAAGCGAAGCTGTTTACGTTGGCCGAGAATTCATTCAGTATATAATTATGGAGTTTTTCCTTTTGGGCGTCATAGCAGAATAATCCCTGTGTTTCAACAGCTATCCACACCCGCCCTTGCTTATCGCCCGAAATGGCGGAAACCGTTCGCTCTATCTTCGTGTTTTCCTCGCTCAACTGGTTGAAGGGAACAAAAGTCTCTTTATCCGAGCAGTAGATGTACAGCCCTGCATCCGTACCTACCCAGATATCTCCATCATTATCCTCGTAGAGGCAAGTCACAAAGTTATTCCCCAGACTGTGGCTATCAGTCATGTCACGTTTGAAGTTCCGGAACGACAATCCGTCATACCGGCTCAGTCCGCCTTTAGTGCCAAACCACATAAATCCTTTCTTATCCTGCATGATTGCATTGACCGTAGTCTGGGACAGTCCGTCCTTGATACTGAGATTTCTGAAATAGTAATGTTCATTTGCCGCTTGTGCCCAGCAAACCATGTAGCAAAGAAAACTTACGAGGGCTATGATTCTCTTGTCCATCCTTGTGTTTTTATAGATTCGTTGCCAAATATAGCTCTATTTGACGATAAACGATAAGAGAAGCATTTCAATAAATAAAAATATCGTCTCTTTCACAGTTATAAGTACAGCGAAAGTATGCCCGGAGAGGCCTCTACCCCTGTTTTCCACCCGGGTTACCTATACTTTGCCCATCTCATTGCAGGACTGAGCACACAACACTGCAGGACTGAGCACAGAACAGTCCCGGACTGAGTACCGAAAACACCCGGATGTTTTACCCTAAAACATGGGGATGTTTTGCCCCAAAACATGGGGGTGTTTTACCCTAAAACATGGGGGTGTTTTACCCTAAAACATCCGGATGTTTTAGGAGACAACATAGGGATGTTCTAATAGTTCAGTCCCGGACTCAAAGGTGCTAGGTCCGGGACGTAAAGGTGCTAAGTCCTACTTTGAAAGGTACAGCGGATACTTATGTAATGCGGGCAGGCAGGTTGCCACCCGTCAGCAACTTCGACAAAAAGCGCCGTTTCATCGAAGTTTTTTCACTTTACACAGGCTTTATTTTACTAATTCAGGGATTATATAGCCTTCACTGATTCTCATGCGGTCCACTCCATTGACATTCTCAAAGGAGACTTCTCCGATATACATGGCACGCGGATGAATCTTTTCCTTGTCCCTATGGGCATGATAGACAATGCGGAGCTTGCCTGCCTTATCGGTAAACATGGCGCTATGCCCCACTCCCACCAGTTCGCCGGGCTTTTGCAACAAAGGATTTTCATCATATTTGGTCCAGGTACCCATCGGATTGGTAGCCGTGGCACAACCCACTCCATAAAACGGGCTCTCATAGCTATTGGCAGAATAGGACATATAGTACAGCCCGTTGTGCTTAATGATAAAGGAGCCTTCGTTCACACGGGGCCAGACTTCTTCCCACTTCTGAGATACATGGAGGCAGGGACGCATCGTCTCTTTCTTGATAGTGACAAGGTCTTTTTCCAACTCTGCAATCCATATATTGTTGCCGTCGTTGAACCGCACGAAGGTGAGGTAAGGCGTACCGTCATCATCGATGAACAGAGAGTTGTCAATGCATTTTTCATCCGTAATCATCGGTTCTTTCTTCTCTTGCACAAATGGCCCTGCGGGAGAATCGGCAATCGCCACGCAGATGTGTTCGTCGGCCGAATAGTACATATAGAATTTCCCGTTCACGGCATAGACTTCGGGAGCCCAGAACCAACGGTCCGCCCAGGAGTCTTTCTTATTCAGGGCTATCCCTTCATACTTCCAGGTCAGCAAGTCATTGGAAGTGTATACTTCAATTCCTTCGCCGGAATGGGTGCCATAAGCATAGTATATCCCATCGTGCAGCATGATGAACGGGTCACCCAAAGGAACAGGTGTTTTCACTTCATTGGTAGTAGTGTTGTCGGTATCCTTTTTAGAAGAGGCCGACTGACAGGAAACAAGCGTTCCCAACAGTAACAAACAGATAAAAACCAGATTTTTCTTCATGATATTCTATTCTTTATATTCAATATTATTCTTTAGATGATTCTCTTATCTTTCTTTTCGTGAAATACCAGTCGATTACTTTATCACTCAATTCCCGGCATAAAGCAGGGTATTTATTGGCTATATTCGTGGTTTCGTTAGGGTCTTTCTTCACATCATACAGTTCCAGGCAAGTGCGGTCCGAATTAATCAGCAACTTATAGTCACCTCTCCTGATTGCCAAATGGGGGCTCTGATGATGCAATTGAGGCGGACGACCGAAAAAACGGTTACGGCCAAAATCCCACATCAAGTCTTTCCGACGTTGCTGAGCTTTGGTGCCTAACAGTGCCTTGCTCAGGTCTTCCCCACTATAATTGAATCCCTTCGGCATCCTGGCACCGGTGATTGCACAAAGTGAAGGAAATAAATCGACGGAACAAACTACGCTCTCATCCTCTATTTCACCGCATTTTATCTTCTTCGGCCAGCTAATGATAAAAGGCATCCTGACCCCTCCTTCATACAAGCTGACTTTAGAACCCCTCATGCCATTTGTACGGACCTGATTGAATGTAGGTAAGGCGCCATTATCGCTCGTAAAGATAATCAGGGTGTTGTCCAATATTCCCATTTGTGCCAATCCATCGAGAAAACGCCCGATTTGCCTGTCATACTCTTCCAGTACGGCAACAAAGTTCGGTTGGCTGGTCCAGCTCTTCTTATTATCAAAAAACTCAGTCCGGGGAATCCAGGGGTCATGCATATCATCGGGCCAGAGATTTACAAAACAGGGCTTGTCCTTATGGCGGGAGAGGAAATCCAATGCTTTATCAACAAAGTATCCTGTGCGTTCCCAACGTTTAATGCTGTCTTGCTTACTCCATATCCAGTTGGAGGCGGTAATCAGTTTGTCAGGGTCCGGGCTCTCATAGGTCGATACGTACTCATCGAAACCATAAAGGGGGATTTGAGGGGCATCGTCCACATCACGCCCTCCACCCATGTGCCACTTACCGATATGAGCCGTGGAATAGCCTGCTTCTTTCAAGGCTTTAGCCATGCAAGGGGCCGAGGCATCCAGATAGTCCAGTTGTTCACATCGGGCATTCCCCGCCCTTTCATGCAAGAAGGTGTTTATGCCCCATTCCGTCGGGAACATACCCGTAGTCAGAGACACGCGGGAAGGTGAACTCACGGGTGAAGCTGTATAATAGTGGTTAAACTTCAACCCGTTGGCAGCCAGACGGTCGATATTGGGAGTCATCACCCAGCCACTGTTATAGCAAGATAAATCTCCCATCCCCATATCATCCGTATAGATGATTACGATATTAGGTTTTTCCGCAGCCTGGACAGCATAAACAGATGCAAGTCCGGCGATACTCAACAAACAAATAGGTTTCATACTAATAAGAGGAATTAGTAGTTGATTTAATTCATACAAGTTCAGAAAGGAGGCAAATGATTAAGTAGTACTATCTCAATTCTCCTCCTCCAGTTGGAGGAGGAGTACCCGTAGGGGGAGGTGGTAGGTAAAACAATAAAATACCTATTAA
>CAMTFK010000010.1 GCA_947071285.1 uncultured Bacteroides sp.
CAGAAAGTGAAGTGGCAGCTATTAATATGGTGTACGGCGGTGCCGGAAGTGGAAAAATGGTGTTGACGTCATCTTCCAGCCCCGGTGTCAGTTTGAAGCAAGAAGGTATCTCTTATCTGGCAGGTGCCGAATTGCCCTGTCTGGTTGTAAACGTGATGCGTGGCGGTCCCGGATTGGGAACTATCCAGCCAAGTCAGGCGGACTACTTCCAGACCGTAAAAGGTGGAGGACACGGTGACTACCGCCTGATTACATTTGCTCCCGCTTCCGTACAGGAAATGGCAGATTTCGTAGGACTGGCTTTTGACCTTGCTTTCAAATATCGCAATCCGGCTATCATTCTTGCCGACGGTGTTATCGGCCAAATGATGGAAAAGGTGGTATTGCCCCCGCAAAAGCCGCGCCGCACTGATGCAGAAGTTATCGAGCAATGCCCGTGGGCTACTACCGGCAAGGCTAACGGCCGCAAACCCAACATTATTACTTCTCTGGAACTGAAACCGGAAGAAATGGAAAAGAACAACATCCGCTTCCAGGCCAAGTACAAACTGATAGAAGAAAACGAAGTACGCTTCGAAGAAATCGATTGTGAAGATGCCGATTATCTGATTATTGCATTCGGTTCCATGGCCCGCATCGGACAAAAAGCAATGGAACTTGCACGCGAAGAAGGTATCAAAGTCGGTATATTGCGCCCCATTACTCTTTGGCCATTCCCCACAAAAGCCATCGCATCTTATGCCGAAAAGGTAAAAGGTATGCTGGTCACCGAGTTGAATGCCGGACAGATGGTTGAAGATGTACGCCTCGCTGTGAATGGTAAAGTAAAAGTAGAACACTTCGGACGTCTCGGCGGTATCGTACCCGATCCGGAAGAGATTGTAAGTGCACTGAAAGAAAAATTAATCGAGAAATGAACCCTGATAAGATAAGAAGCGTATTGAATATACTCTTTATGATACTTGCCTTGGCAGCTATCATCGTATATTTCGTTGCAAAGGATGACTTCAAACTGTTCATCTACGTTTGTGGCGCAGCAATATTCGTTAAGCTGATGGAGTTTTTTATACGGTTCACCAACAGATAAGGAGAAGTGATTATGACAAAAGAAGATATTATCAAGCCTGAGAATCTGGTTTATAAGAAACCGACTCTGATGAACGATAATCCCATGCACTACTGTCCGGGATGCAGCCACGGTGTGGTACACAAGCTGATAGCCGAAGTTATCGAAGAAATGGGCATGGAAGACAAAACAGTAGGTATCTCCCCGGTGGGATGTGCCGTGTTCATCTATAACTATCTGGACATTGACTGGCAGGAAGCTGCACACGGACGTGCACCTGCACTTGCCACCGCTATCAAGCGCCTCTGGCCGGACCGCCTGGTATTCACTTACCAGGGCGACGGCGACTTGGCATGTATCGGTACTGCCGAGACTATACATGCATTGAACCGTGGTGAGAACATCACTATCATCTTCATCAACAACGCCATTTATGGTATGACGGGTGGACAGATGGCTCCTACTACGCTGGTTGGCATGAAAACCTCTACCAGCCCTTACGGACGTGATGTACATTTACATGGTTATCCGTTGAAGATGGCCGACATCGCCGCACAACTGGAAGGAACAGCTTACGTAACCCGCCAGAGTGTGCAGACCGTTGGTGCTATCCGCAAAGCTAAGAAAGCTATCCGCAAGGCATTTGAGAACTCTATGGCAGGCAAAGGTTCCAACCTGGTAGAAATCGTTTCTACCTGTAACTCCGGATGGAAGCAGACTCCTGCACAATCCAACAAATGGATGGAAGAGCACATGTTCCCATTCTATCCGCTGGGTGACTTGAAAGATAAATAATCACATGCTAAAAGACTAAGAACAATGAAAGAAGAAATCATTATAGCAGGCTTCGGCGGACAAGGTGTATTGTCCATGGGAAAGATTTTGGCATATTCGGGACTGATGGAAGACAAAGAGGTAAGCTGGATGCCCGCCTACGGACCAGAACAACGCGGTGGTACGGCCAACGTAACGGTTATCGTGAGCGACGAGAAAATCTCCTCCCCTATCTTGAGCAAGTACGATGCTGCCATCATCCTGAACCAACCTTCTTTGGAGAAATTCGAGAGTAAGGTTAAGTCAGGCGGTATCCTGATTTACGACGGATACGGCATCATCAATCCGCCTACCCGTAAGGATATCAAAGTGTATCGCATCGATGCAATGGATGCAGCCAATGAAATGAATAATGCCAAAGCATTTAACATGATTGTGCTGGGTGGTTTGCTGAAACTAAAACCGATGGTTACGCTGGATAGCGTACTCAGAGGTTTGAAGAAGACATTGCCCGAACGCCATCATCACTTGATACCGATGAATGAAGAAGCAATTAAGAAAGGTATGGAATTGATTAAAGAGGTATAATTCCATAAGCTCTTACAATAAAAAAGTTAGCCCTTGCAAAAAGAAATTATTGCAAGGGCTAACTTTTTTATGGGTGACAGAAGTCACTTTATACATTCCGGGAAGAGAGAAATTGATATAGTACGTTTGCAAAAATAGGCAAAAAAGGCTGAATTCCGCAAGCGAATAATTTTTTATTGTATCTTTGCGCCTAATTATGAGACGCATTCTACTAACATACATACTTCTATCCGTATTGGGATTGCTGACAGTGCAGGCGCAGCGTAACCTCAGTACACTGGATAACCGTGACCGTTATGGAAATCAGGTTGACCCATCAACACAACCGGACAGCCTGGACACCAGCACCGATGTGCAAAGCATTCCGCCCAAACTTTATATGTGGAAAATAAGCGAGACTCTGGGCAACCGGACAATCGTACCAGCCGATACCGCCAACCTGAATTTCCAAAATACAAACATGGTAGATGGTATGACGGGACAATATAATTTCCTGGGTAATCTTGGTTCTCCTCGCCTCTCACGCATCTTCTTTGACCGTGAGGATAATGAACCGACCATCTTTTTGGCACCATTTTCCAGTTTTTACTTCCGTCCCGACCAGATGTTTTTCACCAACAGTAACGTTCCTTATACAAACCTGACTTACTATAAAGCAGGTAACAAGATAAATGGTGAAGAACGGTTTAAGTCTTATTTCTCTGTCAATGTAAACAAACGTTTAGCTTTCGGCTTCAATGTCGATTATCTGTACGGGCGTGGATATTATGCCAACCAGTCCACCTCGTATTTCAATGCTGGTATATTCGGAAGTTATATAGGCGAACGTTATCAGTTGCAAGCCATGTACAACAACTTTTTCATGAAGATGAACGAGAACGGCGGTATAACGAATGATGGATATATTACCCGCCCCGATACCCTGGCAGAAGGCAAGAAGGAGTATGAATCCACTACCATTCCGGTAAATTTGGAGCAGACCTCAAACCGCAACAAAGACTTTTATGTTTACCTTACACAGCGCTACCGATTGGGCTTCACACGAAGAGTGCTGAAAGAAGAAGCGGCCAAAAATGGCGTTCAACAAAGTTTTGCCTCATCAAATACTCCCGCACAAATAAAGAAAGCATCAGTAGCGACAGATAGCCTGAGTACAATCGGATTGTCAGCAGACAGCCTCTCGACAGATAGCCTTATGCAGGCAAATAATCTCCGCCTGGACAGCCTCAATAACAGCAGTTCTCTTCCGGAAGATACGAATTTTATCGAAGAATTCGTTCCGGTCACAAGCTTTATCCATACTCTCAAAGTGGAACGGTCACGCCACCATTTCCGTTCAGTGGAAGCAGCCAACGAAAATGCTAACTATAACAAATTCGGAGTCAGCCGTGACTCTACTACAGCATTCAGCGTGAAGAACGTCTTCGGCATAGCTTTGCTGGAAGGATTCAATAAATACGCGAAAGCCGGACTGACCGCCTATATTTCGCATAAATACAGTCGTTATGACTTAATGAACAAGGATTCCATAACGGTGGACCGCTTCACCGAACAGGAAATCTTCGTCGGCGGTGAACTTGCCAAGCGACAAGGCAAAACCCTGCACTATTCCGTAGACGGCGAAGTAGGTATCATGGACAAGGCATTAGGACAATTCCGCGTTAATGGAAACATGGATTTAAATTTCCGTCTTTGGAAAGATACGGTCAATCTTATTGTGCGAGGCTTTGTAAAAAACACATTACCTTCTTTCTACATGCGCCATTACCATTCCAATCTGTACATTTGGGATAATGACAATATGGAAAAAGAATTTCGCACCCGTGTAGAAGGTGAACTGAACATCGGCCGGTGGGGTACCAATCTTCGTGCCGGTGTAGAAAATATAAAGAACTACACTTACTTCAACCAAAGCGCCATGCCCACACAGCATAGCGGCAACATACAAGTCCTTTCCGCCACACTGAAACAAAATTTCCGTGCTGGTATTTTCCATTTGGATAATGAAGTAGTCTGGCAGAAATCGAGCAACGAGACCGTGCTTCCTCTGCCACAGATTTCGCTATATTCCAATCTCTACATCCTGACCACGATGGCAAAGAAGGTACTTACCGTACAACTGGGTGCCGACGTACGCTATTTCACCAAATACCATGCCCCGGCTTATACCCCTGCCATCCAGCAGTTCCATCTGCAACCGGACAATGACCAGGTAGAAATCGGCGGTTACCCGATAGTCAATGTCTATGCAAACATACACTTGAAGCGTACACGTCTTTTTGCCATGTACTCTCATGCAAACCAGGGAATGGGTACACGTAATTCCTTCCTTGTACCACATTACCCCATCAATCCGAGCCTCCTCAGACTGGGTGTTTCATGGAACTTCTACGATTAAGCCCTTTTCCATATGAGACTATCGAAAGCTAAGATTCTGAAATACGTTGCGATAGGCATTATTGCCACCTGCATTGCTACTTTCTTCCATAAAAAGGAGAAGCCACAGGGACATCCGCGCGACTATGCAGAAATAGCTGCCGAGGGAATCATCCGTGCCGCTACGGAATACAATTCCATCAGTTTCTATGTAGACGGCGATACATTATCGGGCTTTCACTACGAACTTATAGAAGCCTTTGCGCGTAATCGTGGCTGGAAGGCTGCCATCACTCCCGAAATGAGTTTTGACAAACGTTTGGAAGGACTGGCAGAGGGAAAATTTGATGTGATAGCCTATGGCATTCTGGCTACCAGTGAACTGAAAGATTCTTTGCTCCTCACCACACCGATTGTACTGAATAAACAAGTCCTTGTACAACGGAAAGCGACTTCACCTGCCGACTCTCTATTCGTCAGAAGCCAGTTGGACCTGGCAGGCAAAACCCTGCATGTAGTGAAAGGTTCACCATCCATCCTCCGCATCCGCAATCTGGGAAATGAGATAGGCGACACTATCTATATAAGTGAAATAGACAAATACGGTTCGGAACAGCTAATATCTCTCGTAGCCCACGGAGATATAGACTATGCCGTATGTGATGAGAGCATCGCCCGTGCCGTGGTAGATAGTCTGCCACAGATAGACATCAACACGGATATCAGCTTTACACAATTTTATTCCTGGGGTGTCAGCAAGCAATCAGCAATCCTTTTGGACAGTCTCAACGCTTGGCTCCAGACTTTCCGCAACAGCAATGAGTTCAAACTCATCTACCGTAAATATTACCCTTCTTCCAACAAGAAATAATCTTCATTTCACCCAGACGAAGCACTTCACCGAAATTTAGAACATCATTATAAAAAAGAGGAACGTAATTTCAGCTATCATAATTTGTCAGATTACCTTATTGTTTAGAACTTTGCAGCAGACATTTATAAGAGACTATTCATTTAAAGTACTAAACGAAGATGAAAAAGAGACCTTTATTCTATTTATTCTGCATGGTTGCATCCATCGGAGGACTATTCCTCACCTCCTGCAACGATGATGATTATGCGGGTGCAGCACCCGACGAAATCACTGCCCATTACAGCAACAAACTATCAGACGGAACACGTTCCAACCTTGCCCTGACTTACAGTGGACACGAACTGATAGGAAAAAGTGTAAACTTCGAAACCAATGACTCCCGGACAGCCCAACTCACCTTACAATGTATATTGCCCCACGAGATGGAAACCCAACTGACGGGTATTTCCCTGGTTCCTGACGGACAAGGTGGATATACCTTCGAAGGGAATGCCACAGGCAATCAGACCGGAACTACTTTCAGTTACAACGGAACCGTGCAGAAAGGTAAGCTGGCACTCGATATAAAAAGCCCTCAAATACCAACTAACCCTTTGGTAGAGGCAAAAAAACTGAATTTTGTGAAAGCCGGCGTTGTGCTACGCATCTCCGGAGGCTTGGATTTAGGAGGATTAATCGGAGGAAAACTTGACGAATTCCTGAAGCCCGTGCTCAGAGACGTCAGCTTCCATGCCGACGGCAATATCACTGCCTCTTATTCCGGCATGCAGGAGGCAGCCTGGAAAAGCTCTCCCGCCAACCTGGTATCTTTCTACATGACGGATGGGAATACCTTATACGTCACCCCAAACGTGGATATGATAATCCGCCAGATACGGCTTAACCAAGCAGTGACACGTGCCGACGATAACTTAATTACCGTGCTCCCCAAAGTATACGCTTTACTGAACCAGTGGTCTACCACCGGACTGAAACTCACGTATAATGAAAACTATGCGATCACCCTCAACAAAACAGAACTGGATCCCATCTTTGCATTGCTGAAAGTACTGCCGGACGCCATAAGGGACATCAGCATCGGAGAGATTCCCGTTCTGGGAGAAACCACAATAGGCACATTGGCCGATCTGTCTGCCTTGATTAGCGATCTCAGCCTGACACTCTACTTTAATAGAGAAAATGCAGGATAATTTAGAAACCATGTAATCAGCCAACCATATGAAAAAACAAATATACCTTATAGTAAGCCTCCTTTTGCTGACGGGCACATACGTCTCCGCACAGACTCTGAAAGGACATATCTACGACGCCAGTACAAACGAACCATTGGCGGGCGCCACCGTCACCTACACACTACACGGCAAGCAGGGTGTCGTTTCCGACATAAACGGTGCATACGAAATCAGCCTCCCCGAAGGCGGAGTCGACCTCATATTCAGCTATGTAGGTTATGATGATATGCTGGTACCCATCGTCATCAGCAGACGTGAGAATATGACCAAAGACATCTACATGAAAGAAAGTACCAACCTGCTGCAGGATGTCGTCGTCAGTGCCGGACGTTTCGAGCAAAAACTCTCCGACGTGACTGTTTCAATGAACGTGCTGAAAGCAAGCGACATTGCACGCCAGGCACCTACGGACATCACATCGACGTTGCAAACCCTTCCGGGCGTGGACATTGTAGACAAGCAGCCCTCCATACGCGGTGGTGGCGGATGGACGTACAGCGTAGGCGCCCGCAGTCTGGTACTGGTAGACGGGATGAGTACACTAAGCCCGAAAACAGGGGAAATCAACTGGAACACCGTGCCATTGGAGAATATAGAGCAGGTGGAAGTTATCAAAGGAGCATCCAGTGTGCTCTATGGTTCGTCTGCCTTGAACGGGATTATCAACATCCGTACCGCACGACCGGGGTTAACCCCGCAAAGTCGTTTCAGCACATACGTCGGCATTTACGATGACCCGAAGAATGAAAGTTATGCGTACAGCGATAATACGTTCTGGAAGAATGACAAGTATCCCGTAGAACCCATCCTTCGCAACAGCCTGTACAATGGCATCCGTAAACCCATTTACGAAGGTTTCGACTTCTCACATTCACGCCGCATCGGTAATTTCGACGTCAGCGGCGGACTGAATCTCTTTACCGACGAGGGTTATCGCGAGCAAAGTTACAACAAACGCTTCCGCGCAGGCGGCAACCTGACTTACCATCAGCCGGATATGGGAACGAAGTTTATGAATTACGGCTTCAACATCGACTTCCTGAGCAATAAGTACGGTGATTTCTTCATCTGGCGCTCACCGGCCGAACCTTATAAACCCTCTCCTTTCACCAACATGGGACGTGAGGCAAACAACATCCACATCGACCCTTTCTTTAATTACGTGAATCCCGACAACGGCACGTCCCATAAAGTAAAAGGACGCTTCTATTACAGTTCCGACAATCTTGCCGAACCCACCCAGGGCGCATCCATTACAGACATCTTAGGCAATATGGGTACCGATGCCCAGCAGATACAGAACATCGTGAACGGTGACCTGAGCATACTGGACCCGCTATACCAGGGTATTCTGCAAGGTAACGTCAATGATATAGTGAACGGCGCATTCACGGCACTGGAGAAAGTTTTCCCCAATGCCACCACAGCCGACTATTGCGATCTGATTTCATGGGTTATGAACAACGGTCTGCCCTCAGATATAGGTGCCGCGCTGGAAGGCAAGATACCTTCGGACTTAGTGCCCTGGCTGTCCGGTGTAATGAATCCCACCAAGAACAACGCGCGCACCAAACAAGACAAGTGTTATAATTATTACTTGGACTACCAGTTCAACAAGAAATGGGACGGTGGCGCACAAATCACTGCCGGAACCACTTTCGAACATATCCGCTACAACTCCGCCGTAATGGGCGAAACGCACAACAGCGACAACGTAGCCCTCTTCTTCCAGTACGACCAGCGTTTCTGGGATCGCCTGAGCGTATCAGCCGGCGTACGTGCCGAATACTATCGCGTCAACGAGCATTACCGCGAAGCTGAATCCACGATATTCGGAGCGAAAGTACCGTTCCGCCCCGTATTCCGTGCAGGACTAAACTACCAGCTTGCCGACTACAGCTTCCTGCGTGCCAGCTTCGGCCAGGGTTACCGCAACCCTTCCATTACCGAGAAGTTCCTGCGCAAAGATATCGGCGGTGTAGGTGTTTACCCCAATTACAACATCCAACCGGAGAAGGGCTTCAATGCCGAAATCGGTATCAAACAAGGATATAAGATAGGTAACCTGCAAGGTTTCCTCGATGTGGCAGGTTTCTACACCCAGTATAAGAATATGGTGGAATTCCAGTTCGGCTTGTTCAATAACGCCAACAACCAGATGATTAACAGCATCCCGGGTGCCCTCTTCATGCTGGTGATGGGACAAGGTTTCGGCATTGGCGCGCAATTCCATAATGTATCCAAAGCGGAAATCTACGGTGCGGAAATCAGCACTACCGGAGCCTACAACTTCAACAAGAACACCAAGCTGGTTTACAACTTAGGATATGTGTACACCGAGCCGCGCGATGCAGACTACAAAAAGCGCAACGCCATTGAAGATGCCTATACCGACCCGTTGCAGATGAAAGAGAAATCAAACAACTCCAAATATCTGAAATATCGTCCGAAACATTCTTTCAAAGCCTCGATGGACTTCCAGTGGAAACGCTTCAACCTCGGTGGAAACGTAAACTGGAAGAGCAAAATACTGGCAGTGGACTATATCATGCTGGACGAACGCCCTAAAGAATTGGGTGAATTCGACCTCATGAATACCATCCGCACCATCCTCTTCGGATATGGCAACGGCGAGACACTGGCAAGTTACTGGAAAAAGCATAATACGGATTACTGCACCGTTGACTTGCGTATGGGCGTGAAAGCCACCAAAGAAGTAGCTTTCCAATTCATGGTAAACAATCTGTTTAATAAGGAATACAGCTACCGCCCCATGGCATTGGGCGCCCCGCGCACATTCGTTGTGAAGATGGACGTTACGTTCTAAAGAGAAATCCGATAAATGACTGTGCCCCCGTAGAGTGAAACTTATCCACTCTACGGGGGCACAACCGTTTCATGTCATGATAACATTGTTTACCCCAAACGGTAACTCCATTTACACACCGAGGTAAAGGTCGTTACATACCGAGGTAAAAGCCGTTACAATAGGGGGTAAAGGTCGTTACATCCTGCGGTAAATGCTTTTACATCATCAGGTAAACCGTATGTAAATGCGATATGCTGATAATCAGTTCACTAAATAAACATAAGGGTCTCTTTTTAGTTCCTACTCTATTATCACAAGTTTTCCACTTCCCTTAACCACGCTTCCGACGATGCATCACTCGGCATCCGCCAGTCACCGCGCGGACTGATGGAAATACTACCCACTTTGGGTCCGTCCGGCAGACAGGAACGCTTAAACTGCTGGTTGAAGAACCGGCGGAAGAATATCCGCAACCACTTCTTGATGGTTTCTTCATCATACTCACCCTTGAAAGTACGGGCTGCAAGGAAAAATATCTTGGAAGGACGGAAACCGCAACGCAGGAAATAATACAGGAAGAAGTCATGCAGTTCATAGGGTCCTACCAGGTCTTCCGTTATCTGCTTGATGTTTCCGTTTTCATCCGCCGGAATCAGTTCCGGACTGATCGGCGTATCTACAATATCGAGTAGCGTAGCACGTGAAGTCTCATCCATATCATTCTCAGCCACCCACTTCACCAAATGTTTTACCAAAGTTTTGGGTACGCTTCCATTGACACCGTACATAGACATATGGTCACCGTTGTAAGTAGCCCAGCCCAGTGCCAGTTCAGACAGGTCGCCCGTACCTATCACCATTCCATTGGTCTGATTGGCTATATCCATCAATATCTGCGTGCGCTCCCGTGCCTGGGCATTCTCATAAACCACATCGTGTACATCCATATCATGGTCTATATCTTTAAAATGCTGAATGCAAGCTTCTTTGATACTAACTTCACGGACGGTTATCCCTAAAGAATTCATCAAATCCACAGCGTTCGTATATGTACGGTCGGTTGTTCCGAAACCCGGCATCGTTACACCGACAATGCCCTTACGCGGCCATTCCAGTTTATCGAACGTCTTGACACATACCAGTAATGCCAGTGTGGAATCCAGTCCGCCGGAAATCCCGACAACTGCACTTTGGGCATGGGTATGCATTAAACGCTGTGCCAGACCGGAAACCTGTATGGAGAAGATTTCTTCGCAACGCTCATTCAATGCAGCACCTTGCGGAACAAACGGATGTGGTTCAAAAGTACGTGTCAGGTTCAAATCCTTACTATTCACATATTCTGTAGATACCCGCACCGCTTCTCCCGGTGCACAATGCGCCCGACAAGCAGCAAATGTAGTATTCACACGACGTTCCGTACGAATATGTTCCACATCTATCTCACTGATAACAACCTGTCCCTCAAAAGAGAAACGATTGCTACGAGCCACCATCGTCCCGTTCTCAAAAATCAATCCGTTCCCCGCAAACACCACATCCGTGGTAGACTCTCCGAAGCCGCATGAACTGAACACATAACCGGCAATGCAACGCGCCGATTGCTGACTAATCAGCGAACACAGATAGTTATGCTTGCCTATGCCTTCGTTATCCGCCGACAGGTTGAACAGAATTTCCGCTCCCTGCAATGCCAATGAGGAACTGGGAGGAATGGTAGCCCACAAATCTTCACAGATTTCAATGCCAAAAGTCGTATCGGCCATTTCGAACAACAGATTAGCCCCCATAGGAACCACCTGTCCGCAAAGGCGCACACTTGTTTCCGACACATCAACGGCAGATGTGAACCAACGTTTCTCATAAAATTCTTTGTAATTGGGAAGATAAGTTTTGGGCACCACACCCAGCACCTTTCCCTTCTGAATCACGACAGCCGTATTTAGCAACACACCATTCAATGCCACCGGCATACCCAATATAGCAATGATGTCCAATTGTCTCGTGTTGTTTATAATCTGTATCAGCTCCATTTCCGCCTCTTCGAGCAGTAATTGCTGGGCAAACAAATCGCCACATGTATATCCGGTAACACACAGTTCCGGGAAAGCAATGATTTGCACGCCTTTCTCTTCAGCAATGATTATCTCCTTTTCAATCTCACGGGCATTGAACTTACAGTCCGCCACCTTGACACGGGGCACAGCCGCCGCTACCTTTACATATCCGTAATTCATAAGGATGTCATTTATAATATTTGACGGCAAAAATACGGTTATTTATCCACAAACACAAAATTATCATTTCTTTCACTCTGTATATCCTAAATTATTAGTACTTTTATCGGCATTTTAAAACACAATATACAAAACTCATGAAAACCCGCAGCATACTCCATAAATGGCTACTTTCCCTGATACTTTTAGCAGGATGCCTATCAGTTTCAGCCAAAGAAAAAGAGTACGTGCTATTTCTTAGTTCCGTCAATGAGGAAGAAGCGTGGATACATGGCTTCCTGAACGAGCTTCAAAAACAATTCCCTTATGAAGGGGAACTTGAGTTGCACACTTATTTTCTGACAGTACCCGTACTTCAAAATGAGCAGGAGGTCAAACAAGCCCAAGAAGACATTCTGCAAGCATACCCTACTCCCCCTAAAGCTGTCATAATCATAGGCGATCCGGGTTGGCTGGTCAGTGCTCCTATATTCGACGGTCCCTGGAAAGATATTCCCATCATACTGTGTTACTCTCGCGGACGCGTACCGTCTACTCTACAAACACTACTGGACAAGTCTCCACTGACAGAAGAAAACAGTATGCCTATCAAAGAATTCAACAAAAATTACAACATCACCGTACTGGAACAACCTTATTACATCAAGCAGACACTTGAACTCATCAAACAGCTCCAACCGGAAGTCAAGCGGATTGCTTTTATTTCCGATAACCGCTATATCAGCGTTGTCACCCGGCAGTCCATAAAAGCAGCCATACAGAAAGACTTCCCCGAATTGAAACTCGAACTTTTATCTTCGCTGCAAATTACTACTGAAGAGCTATTAGATACCCTTTCTGCTTACGACAAGACCACCGGTGTCATCTACTATTCCTGGCTACGGCAACATGGAAATAAAGAGAATTACTATTTGTCCGACCACCTGAAAAAGATTCTCCCCACCTTTCTGAAAGTCCCGGTTTTCACACTGGCTGATTTGGATTTATTGGAAAATCTATATGCAGGTGGACATTATATTTCCATCCCTGATTTCACAGCCACGATAATGTCAATAATCAGCCGTATCATGGCAGGAAAAACCGCCGCCTCCATTCCTTACCAAAGTGGTGGAACTCCACGCACATACCTAAATTTCTCCGACTTGAAGTGGTGTAACATACCGGAAGAACTATATCCGGAAAATGCAGTTTACTATTTCCAACCTCCCACTTTCTACCAACAATACAAAACTTATATCTGGATGACAAACATATTCCTTACCCTCCTCCTTACCTTTTATATTTTCTATCACATCCATTCCCGCAAACACAAAAAAGAGCTCATTCAAGCCAAGGAACGTGCAGAAGAATCCGACCGATTAAAATCGGCTTTCCTTGCCAACATGAGTCATGAAATACGTACTCCACTCAATGCGATTGTCGGTTTTTCCAGTATTCTTGCCGAAACGGCGGATACTCCCGAATGTCACGAATATATCAGGATCATAGAAGACAATAATTACCTGTTACTACAGCTCATCAATGATATTCTCGACCTCTCCAGGATAGAAGCAGGCTTGCTGGACTTCAGTTATACTGATGTGGACATCAACGAATGCATGCATAAACTTGAAGATGCTTTCCACTTCAGAATGCCTGCCAACGTAACGTGCATCACGGAATTCGGTATGGAAAAATGCCGCATACATACTGAGAAGAACCGCTTACTGCAAGTGCTTGGAAACTATTTTTCCAACGCAATCAAATATACCAACAGAGGAAGCATTACTATCGGCTATAACCCACCAAAGGACGGCAGATTGCATTTTTATGTTCGCGACACAGGTTGTGGCATCTCGTGCGATAAGCAACAAGCTATTTTCCAACGATTTGTAAAACTCGACTATTTCAAGCAAGGCACAGGACTCGGTTTATCCATCTGCCAAATGATCGCCGAAAAGATGAATGCCACTGTTGGAGTTTCTTCCGAAGTAGGCAAAGGCTCTGAATTCTGGATAGAAATTCCCTACCAACCTGTATAGGATAGTAAAAAAACACTGTTTATAGTCTAAGAAGACAAAAAACATTGGATTTTTTTTGGAAACATCAGAGAAGTCTTTATCTTTGCAAGCGAAATAAAAATGTAATTATTACAAGTTTGAATTAAAAGAATATGGAAGTAGTAGTAGAAAGATTGCAAAAACATAACATTAAGCCTTCAATGCAACGTATTGCCATCATGAAATATCTCATGGAACATCGCACGCATCCGACGGTAGATGAAATTTATACAGCGCTCTCTCCTACTATACCGACGCTTTCAAAAACTACAGTCTACAACACACTGAAGATTTTGAGCGAACAAGGAGCTGCACAAACCCTCACTATCGATGAACGTAACACATGCTACGATGCCGACACCAGTACTCATGCACATTTCCTATGTAAAAGCTGCGGAAGAGTTTATGATTTGGCATGCGACGATGCTGTAAAGAAAGTGGTAGATACGGATATGGATGGACACGAAGTGCAGGAAATCCATTATTATTACAAAGGTATTTGTAAACAATGTAAAGAAGACTAACGTCTTATTATAAGACGAACGAATAACTAATTCAATTAAATCAGAAAGAAAATGAAAAAATTTAGATGTACTGTATGCGGTTACGTACATGAAGGTGATGCCGCTCCTGAGAAATGCCCATTGTGTAAAGCACCTGCAAGCAAGTTTGTAGAAGTAGTAGAAGCTACAGAAGATGGTCCTCTTACTTTTGCTGACGAACACGTTATCGGTGTAGCTAAAGGTTGTGACGAAGAAATGATTAAAGATTTGAACAATCACTTCATGGGCGAATGTACTGAAGTTGGTATGTACTTGGCAATGAGCCGTCAGGCTGACCGCGAAGGTTATCCCGAAGTAGCAGAAGCCTTCAAGCGTTATGCCTGGGAAGAAGCAGAACACGCTTCTAAGTTCGCTGAACTGCTGGGCGACTGCGTATGGGATACAAAGACTAACCTCGAAAAGAGAATGAATGCCGAATCAGGTGCTTGCGAAGACAAAAAACGCATCGCTACCCGTGCTAAAGCTCTGAATCTGGATGCTATCCATGACACTGTTCATGAAATGGCTAAAGACGAGGCTCGTCACGGTAAAGGCTTCGAAGGTCTGTATAACCGTTACTTCAAGAAATAATCCTTTTTATATATCTTATTAAAAGGAGAAGGTTGCCGGATTTTTTTCGGCAACCTTTTTTATTCCCCTTCACTACATATGAATGAAATGTAACATATCAATTATCTAATGTTACACATATTCCTGAATACGATAAAAGAGACGCTTTTTCTTTAGATATTCTTAGGGACGTATTACTTTTTTCAACTATTTTTGCATTGTAATCGTCAACCTAATAGAGTCATGAAAACACTACTATCTTTTTTATTTCTCTTCTTTACAATATGTGGATACGCACAGTCTGAAAAATTATTCACAGTAGACCGTGAATTATCAAACAGCAACATCAATCAGATATATCAAGCTAAAAATGGAGTCATATGGATAGCTACCGAAGACGGACTGAACCGTTATGACGGTGCTAAATTCAGTGCGTATAAACATGAAGAAGGAAGAGACTGTTCTCTGGTAGATAATAATGTGCGGGCTATTTTTGAAGATAGTAAAGGAAATTTCCTAATAGGAACACAACGTGGATTACAATTATATGATCCGGCAACTGAACTTTTTAAGGAAATACCCATCTTATACCAGACAGGAGTAAACATGAATGCACATATCTCCATGATACTGGAACGGAAAAATGGAGATCTGTTAATTGGTACAGCAGGACATGGCATCTATTCGTTACGTTTAGATGGCCCGGAACCTGTCATCACAGAAACCCAACTTATACCCAGCTTTTTTATCAAATACCTATTCGAAGACCAAGCCGGAAACCTCTGGATTTCCACAGAAGGGAAAGGTATATATTGCATTGATACTTCAGGAAAAACACACCACTACTTCACAGGAAAGGAAAATGCCTGGAATATCGTTACCAATATATGCGAGGACGAGAAAGGACGTATTTATGCCAGCAGCATAAGCAAAGGAATGTTCATTTATGACCCGAAAAAAGATACATTCGATCCCATTCCCTGTCCAATACTCCCCTGCCTCCCTATCAATACCTTGCATGCTGCCGGACAAGGAAAAATCTATATAGGAACCATTGGCTATGGTATAAAAGTATATGACACATATACTCAACAAATAAAAGAAAGCGAATTTAGTTTCACTACTTTCGACTTCAATAAAGCCGATGTATATGCAATCATGAAGGATAAGGCAGATAATTTGTGGTTAGGTATCAATAGTAAGGGAGTCATGCTACTTCCTGCCACAACCAACCAATTCAAATACATAGGTCATAAGTCAGTAGCAACAAATCAGATAGGCTCAAACTGCATAAAATCAGTCTATAAAGATAGTGAAGGAACTTTGTGGCTTGGAACTGCCAATGATGGTATTTACGGAATAAAAGACAAGAACAGACCAACAGTACATTTCGAACACAAAGATAACGGGCAATCCGTTCCCTCCACTATTGTTAATATCCATCAGACACCAGACGGACGCATATGGCTGGCTTCTCCATTGGAAGGACTAGCTGAAATGAATCCAAAAACCGGAACATGCCGCTATTACAAGCTACAAGACCGAAATCAAAACGATGTCAGGAACATCTCATGTCTGACTTCTGACAAAGACGGAGAACGCCTATGGATAGCAGCTATGGGTGGAGGACTCTTCTATATGGACCTAAAAACGGGCAACATTAACAGATGCGGTTCTTTTGAAAATGGTAAAGAGTATCAGGAGAACTACAATGTGCTTCACAATGGCTGGATAGCCTCACTACTCTATACCCGAAATCATAAATTATACATTGGAACATACGATGGTCTGGGTTGCCTGGATACAAAAACAATGAGTTTCACCTCAACTTACGGCAAAAACAGATTATTCCCAGGGAGCATTATTCAAACGCTTTTTGAAGACGAAAAAGGAGATATCTGGGCAGGAACTACCAAAGGACTTCTTCATATTGACGGACAAAATGGTGCCTCCAAAACTTATACTACCCATGACGGATTACCTAACAATACGATTTGTGCCATACAAGGTAACAATGAAAACGGATTATGGATTAGTACCAACTATGGTATTACAAACTTGAATCTGCGAACAAACAATTTTATCAATTACTACGCAGGAAACGGATTACAAGGGAACGAATTTAGTAAGAATGCTGCCTGCACCGATGAAAACGGATATCTTATTTTTGGTGGTATTAACGGTATCACTTTTTTCCAGCCATCGGAGATCACCATGGAAGTCAAAAAGCCGGAAGTGAGAATTGCAGACTTTTATATCCATAACAAAGCTATTAAGAAAGGAACAAAATCCGGCAGATACCCAATCATTAATACAAGTTTGCAAGATGCAAAGCAATTCCGCCTATGCTATAAAGACAATTCATTCAGTATAGAGTTTTCAGCTATGGAATTCTATAATCCCGAACGTATCACATATCTATATTCCATAAATGGAGCTACCTGGACCGCACTATCACCAGGTGTCAACAGAGTTTCATTTAGTGATTTGGCTCCGGGAACCTACCATTTCAGAATGAAGGCAAAGAACTACACAGTCTATTCAGAAGAAAAAGAAATTACCATCCAAATAGATCCTGCATGGTGGGTATCCGGCTGGGCCAAACTAATATATACAATATTATTACTAGGCATAATCAGCTTTATCATCATGCAGATACGTCACCGATACCAGACACGTCAACAGATGTTGCAGCATATTCATGCTGAGCAGATAAACGAAGCCAAACTACAATTTTTTATCAATATTTCACACGAAATACGAACACCGATGTCCCTTATCATCAGTCCTCTGCAACAGTTGATGGCTAAAGACAAAGATGCAGAATGCAGAAAACTCTATGCCACTATACAACGAAATGCAGAACGCATCCTGCAACTGGTAAATCAGCTAATGGATATCCGAAAAATAGATAAAGGACAAATGTCACTCATATTCAGGAAAGCAGAAATCGTGAGTTTTATCCAAGATATCTTGGTAACTTTTGACCAGCAGATAAAAGCCAAGAAACTTAAACTGAACTTCCAGACATCCAGTCCTGAAATAGATTTGTGGATAGATATCAAGAACTTCGATAAAATCATCTTAAATATACTTTCCAACGCTTGCAAATTTACCCCTGAAAACGGACAAGTGGAAGTCAGCATCAACACAGGTGAGGATGATACCCTGCAAGCAAATGCACCTTTACGCCACTATATTGAACTGACAGTAGCAGATAGTGGCATCGGCATTGCCCCTGCCGAACGTGAACATATATTCGAACGTTTCTATCAAATACGGAACAGTTCTAATAATTCAAATATCGGAACCGGCATCGGGCTACATCTGACACGGTCTTTGGTTGAACTGCATCATGGAAACATCCGCGTAGAAGATAATGGGGAGGGGCAAACAGGTTCCCGTTTTATTATACGGCTACCCTTGGGACACGCCCATTTAAAAAAAGAAGAAATAGAAGAAGATACAATAACTCACATTACAACAGAACATACTGAAAGCAACTATATGCTTACCACTCCTTCTTCAACATGCGATGATAGTGAGGAAAACGATAGTAAAATGCGCGCCCGCAGCCGCCGGCATGTACTTGTAGTAGAGGATGATGAAGAAATCCGCCGCTATATCTGCCGTGAATTGAGCAATGACTTCTATATGACCGAATGCAGCAATGGTAAAGAAGCATTAGCAGCAATATTAAAACAGACACCCGATCTCATAATCAGTGATGTGATGATGCCGGAAATGGATGGATTGACACTATGCCGCAAAATACGCCAGAATGTCAATATCAACTATCTGCCCATTATCCTACTCACTGCCCGCACCCGCGAAGAAGATAATCTGGAAGGATTGGAAACAGGCGCCGATGCTTATCTGATGAAACCGTTCAGTATTGAACTATTGAGAAAAACCGTTCTAAGCCTGATTCGTAGACGGGAGCAACTGCGTAATACTTTCAGTGGACGTCAGAATCAGGAAGAGCAAATATCCACCCCTGAAGTAAAGTCTCCAGATGACCGGCTAATGGAACGTGTCATGCGCGTTATCAATGAAAATCTGAGTAATCCGGCATTAACGGTAGAGATGATTAGCTCGGAAGTCGGCATCAGCCGTGTTCACTTACACCGCAAACTTAAAGAGCTAACAAACCAAACCACACAGCACCTCATCCGTAACGTACGCTTGAAACAAGCTGCCTCCCTGCTGGCAGAAAAGCGGCACAGTATAACAGAAGTGGCGACATTAACCGGATTTACACATCCGACCTATTTCGCTACGGCATTCCGTGAAATGTATGGTGTATCCCCATCTGAATATATGGAGCAGCATACAGGACAAGACAAAGCAAATTAGCCCCTTTCTTATCACCTAGGCGAATAAGAAAATAAGGTCTATTTTAATGCCTAAGGCCAATCTCAAAAGGTTTAGCCTTAGGCATAGTTTTCAAACTCCAGACAGTTGCTAAACACGACTATTACAGGCACTTCTAATCACACCATATCTCTTCAAAAAACAACTGTGTTACATCAATTAAAATCCATGTTACACTCTTAACACAGGATGCAACATCAGTTAATCTTTCTGCTATAGCAACATATTAACCGATATCACTATACTTTCTACATTTGTCTCCGAGAACAAAAGTTCTCTATCATTTATTTATTAATCTTAAAAACTAACAAAGTTATGGAAAGCATGTATGACGATGGTTAACCTCACTTTATGACATCAGAGAAAACATAGTTATTAACTATCTTAAACTAATGGTAATGAAAAATGTAAAAAAGAAAATTCAAAGGATTCCTTACTTGTTTCTTTTGATGCTTTTCAGCTGCCTGACAGCTTCGGCACAACAAGGAATAACAGTGAAAGGAACAGTCGTAGACGACAATGGAGAGACTATTATTGGAGCCTCGGTAGTTGTAAAAGGTAATAATTCAATAGGTACGATCTCAGATATAGACGGTAATTTTTTGTTGACCGTGCCCAATGAGAAATCTGTTCTTGTCGTTTCATTTGTAGGTATGGAGGCACAAGAAGTGAAGGCTTCCAAAGGAATAATCAAAGTGATTCTGAAAGATGACACACAGCTACTGGATGAAGTAGTTGTAGTAGGTTATGGACAGCAAAAGAAAGCATCAGTGGTGGGAGCCATCACGCAGACTTCCGGAAAGACGCTCGAACGCTCTGGAGTAAGTAATTTGGGAGCCGCCTTAACGGGCAATCTTCCAGGTGTGATCACTTCCAGTTCTACCGGTATGCCCGGTGCAGAAGACCCAAAAATCATTATCCGCACACAGAGTTCATGGAACAACAGCGAACCCTTGGTGTTGGTAGACGGTATCGAACGTGAAATGAGTTCAGTAGATATCTCCTCCGTGGAAAACATTTCGGTATTAAAGGATGCATCAGCCACTGCTGTTTATGGTGTGAAAGGTGCTAACGGTGTAATCCTCATTACTACCAAACGTGGTAAGGAAGGAAAGGCCAATGTACAGATCAAGGCTAATATGACGGCTAAAGTAGTATCGAAGCTCCCTGAAAAATATGACGCTTACGATACATTTTATCTAATGAATAATTCCATAGAGCGCGAAGCTGCTCTCAATCCTGCCGGATGGGCCAACTATACACCGGCAGCTATCATTGACAAGTATCGTCATCCGGCCAACGCTGAAGAGTGGGATCGCTATCCCAACGTAGATTGGGAGAAGGAACTCTTCAAAAAAGCAGCCATGTCCTACAATACCAGTGTCAATGTATCGGGCGGTACAAAAGTAGTGAATTACTTTGCAGCTGTGGATTTCGTGAATGAAGGAGACTTATTCAAAAGCTTCGAAAACGGACGTGGTTACAACTCCGGCTTCGGCTATAACCGCATCAATGTGCGCAGTAACTTAGATTTCCATTTGACTAAAACGACCAAATTCTCTACTAACTTGTTCGGATCGAATGCACAACGTCAGTTGCCTTGGGATATGAATGATAATGACACTGGTTTCTGGAACTCAGCCTACAAGTCGGCTCCAGACGCCATGCGTCCCATCTATTCCAATGGCATGTGGGGTTGGTATGCCCCACGCGATGCCGATGTGCCCAACTCGGCCTATTTCCTAGCTGTAGGTGGTAAAGAAAAACGTACCACCACCAAAATGACAACTGACTTCATCTTGGAGCAGGATTTAGCCATGTTGACAAAGGGCCTAAGATTCAAAGCGAACTTCTCTATGGACTACACTTTTGCAGAAAACAAACGCGGTCTCAGTGACCAATACAACGATGCACAACGCATCTGGGTAGATCCCGATACAGGAAATATCTCCTATAAATTTGATCCTGATACAGGAACCGGGCTTGATAAGGTTACCAACCCTATATACTGGTTACAGCAGTCCGGTAGCGCAAACATCGGTGCCACTTATCGTAAGCTCTACTACTCTATGCAGTTTGACTACGCCCGTACCTTCGGCAAACATGAAGTGACCGCTCTTGGCCTTTTCAGTCGATTGAAAGAAGCACAGGGAAGTGTCTTCCCTATTTATCGGGAAGACTGGGTATTCCGTTTGACCTATAACTACGCCATGCGCTATTTCTTCGAGGCTAATGGCGCTTATAACGGTTCTGAGAAATTCGGTCCTGATTATCGTTTCGCTTTCTTCCCCTCCCTCTCACTGGGATGGATGATCAGTGAAGAGAAGTTCATGAAAAAACTGAAATTTGTCGATATGCTGAAACTTCGCGCTTCCTGGGGACGAGTAGGTGACGATGCTGTGGTTGCTCCATGGCAAAGATTTACAGCAGGCCGTTTCTTATACAAAGACCAGTTGAGTAATGGTGGTAACACTGTTATGGGTAGCATCAATCCAGACAACTCACCTTATACCCATTGGAAAATCTCTTCACTGGGTAATCCCAATGTTTCTTGGGAAACTGTAGAGAAGCGTAATATCGGTTTAGATTATGCCTTCTTTAACGGGCTAATAGCAGGTTCAGTAGATGTATTTAATGATACTCGTACAGACATTATAGTTAGCGGTGACAGTCGTGCCATCCCTTCTTATTTCGGCACAACTGCTCCCCGAGCCAATTTAGGTAAAGTCAATAGCCACGGTTACGAATTGGAATTGCGATTGAACTACATCTTCAACAACGGTTTGCGTGCCTGGTTAAACACCAGTATGACTCATGCCATCAATGAAATTAAGTTCAGAGATGATGCTCCTTTATTGCCTGCCTATCAGAAAGGTGCCGGACATACCATCAATCAAGTCTATTCATACATAGACCATGGCAACTTGGCCACTTGGGATGATGTGATAGGTAGCAGTACCTGGACAACCGGAAACGATATGAAATTACCGGGTGACTACAATATCATTGACTTCAATGGTGACGGTATAGTTGACAATGATGACCGTGCTCCCTATCAGTATGCCAGCACACCGCAGAACACCTACAATGCTTCTCTCGGTTTTGAATGGAAAGGATTCAGTTGCTTCGCCCAGTTCTACGGCGTAACCAATGTGACCCGTGAAGTTAATTTCCCGACATTCCGTTCCACAGCCCACGTAGCATATGCAGAAGGTTCATATTGGACACCGGGAGGTAATGCCACCCTACCTACTCCACGCTGGGGAACTACTGTAGATGCAGCTGCTACCGGAACACGTTACTGGTATGATGGTGCTTATCTTCGTCTGAAGAATGTTGAAGTATCCTATACATTTAAAAACAATTGGCTGAAAAAAATGGGTATCAATTCCTGCCGTCTTTACCTGAACGGCGATAATCTCTACATGTGGACCGACATGCCGGATGACCGTGAAGCCAACTATGGCACAGGCTCTTCGGACGGTGCCTATCCAACGGTACGTCGTTTCAATCTTGGTATCGATATAACTTTATAATAACGAAGAGATGATTATGAATAAATATATCAACAAACTATTTGTGATGTCGGCTATTGCAATGGCAGGCATGATGGGGATGACCTCGTGTACCGACTATCTGGACAAAGCTCCGGAAAGCGACTACCAAGAAAATGATCCCTACAAGAATTTCAAAAATTTCCAGGGTTTCACTGAAGAACTCTATAATTGCATCCCAGTAGTTTCCAACAACAAAGATGCCGGACATACTTGCTTCAATTATGGTGAAGAAGAATACTGGGAACCGCAGGAAATGCGTATGCAAGCTCGTAGCGTAGACAACGGAGACTTTTGGGGTTGGACAACTGCTTACTATGGCTACCCGAACAATCAAGGGTCAGCAGGTTCAGCAAACCGAACTGACAAAGGTCACTTATGGGCCAACTCTTGGTATGCTATCCGTAAAGCCAATATTGGTATCGCTAATCTCAGTAATCTGGTAAGTGCAACCGAGGAAGAACGTAACCTCATAGAAGGACAACTTTACTT
This sequence comes from uncultured Bacteroides sp., assembly GCA_947071285.1. GTDB lineage: Bacteria > Bacteroidota > Bacteroidia > Bacteroidales > Bacteroidaceae > Bacteroides. Next base: position 23,528 of record CAMTFK010000010.1, read on the forward strand.
CTTCCGTGCATGGTTTCACTTCATGCTGATGGAATGGTGGGGCGGTATGCCCTATATAGATGAAGTGTTACCTTCGGACGTGACTCCCACATTGGCTCGCCTCAGTTGGCAAGAGTGTGCGGAAAAATGTGTTGCCGACTTTGAACATGCAGCAGGCTTACTTCCTGTCGACTGGGATGCAACAACCGCCGGAAAAACAACATTGGGTAAGAACAATATGCGCATCAATCGGATTATGGCTTTAGCCTACAAAGGCAAAACCTTACTCTGGGCAGGTAGTCCGTTAATGAACTGGGCTTCAGGAGGGGCTAAAGAATACAATGCAGAGTTGTGTAAACGAGCTGCCGATGCTTTCGGACAAGCACTTGCCCTTACCGAATCAACCAATCGTTATGAACTGGCCAACTTTTCCGAATACAACGATATCTTCCTTTTACACAACTCCAGTGGCAAACTGAATGGAGTAAAGGAGTCCATCTTTATGGAAAATATCAAGGATTATGCTGCACGCTGGCGTTGGAATATGGTCAACGATTTCCGCCCGCAATCCATTGAGTATTCCGGTATCAAGTGCTATCCCACAGCTAACTACGTGAATTACTACGGAATGCAGAACGGTTATCCGATTAATGATATGACAAAAGCAGATGCAGAATCGGGTTATGATCCTACACATCCTTGGAAGAATCGTGATCCGCGTTTCTACAAAACCATCATGTTTGATGGTGTGAAATGGAAAAATACCGGTGGTGCAGGTGGAACTGCAGAATTGTTCACCGGAGGCCGGGAAAGCGAAGAGGTAAACGAAAAGAAAGGCTGTTTCACAGCCTATATGAATAGCAAACTTTGCCCGCAATTAATGAATACAGTTGATGGTTACAAAGAAAACAACATTATGATTCTCAGTCTTATGCGCCTAGCTGATGTTTATTTAATGTATGCTGAAGCTACAGCTGTTGGTTACAACGGTCCGAAGGGCAAAGCCACGACTTACTCGCTCACAGCCGAAGAAGCATTGAACAAGATCCGCGAGCGTGCCGGTGTAGCTCCCGTACTCGAGAAGTTCCTAAGCAGTACTGCTGACTTTCTAAGTGAACTGCGCCGCGAACGTGCTGTCGAGCTATCCTTTGAAGGTTTCCGTTTTACCGACCTTCGCCGCTGGATGCTTCTTACCCAATATCCTTATACGCTGAAGACAAAGATCGAGTTCGACCGTGCCAATCCTAATGACTATAATTACGATGCACCGGAAGAAAATGCTATCAAGAACTTACGCGAAATAGTATTGCTTGAGCGTAAATATACCGATAGACACTATTGGTATCCGCTTCCCAAAAAGGATGTCAGTATGTATGAAGGATTTTATCAGAATCCCGGATGGTAATCTTGACGTATTAACTAATAATGACGTAAAAAATGAATAGAAAGTTTATATATATTGGCTGTACTGTTTTCGCCATGTCTCTGTTTCACGCAGGAAGCATTCAAGCACAAGAAGAAAACAAGGATAGCCTGGTGAATGTAGCTTTCGGTACGGTTGCCCAGGAAGACTTGACACATGCCATTTCTACTGTCAACACGTCCGAACTGACAAAAAAGGTAAATAGCTCCAGTAGCTTAGTAGGTCTGGAAAGCCTGATAGGTGGATACACCGGCAACATATGGGGCCAGGAAGCACTCATTCTGGTAGACGGAGTGCCTCGCAGTGCAAGCAATGTGCGCGCTTCCGAAGTAGAAAGTATTTCGGTAATGAAAGATGCCGCCGCTGTAGTGCTTTATGGTAGCCGCGCAGCAAAAGGTGTTATTCTGATCACTACCAAACGAGGTAAAAATGAACCAATGCGCATCGACGTACGAGGAAATGCAGGTATCAATGTCCCAAAATCTTATCCTAAATACTTGGATTCGGACTGCTACATGACTCTTTATAATGAGGCTTGTCGCAATGACGGCTTGTCGGAGAGATACAATGCATCAGATATTTATAACACCGCCATGGGAACCAATCCTTATCGGTATCCGAACATTGATTTCTATAGTTCGGACTACCTGAGAAAGGCATACTATAATGCCGACATGACCGGTGAAGTGTATGGAGGTAATGATCGTACCCACTATTATCTGAACTTCGGTATGGATTATAGCAACGACCTGCTGAAATACGGCGAATCAAAAAATGCCTATAACATGCGTTTCAATGTGCGAGGTAATGTAGACATGACACTTGCCTCATGGCTGAAAGCTACTACCAATGCAGCAGTTGTCTTTACCAATCAATATGCAGGTCGTGGAAACTTTTGGGGAGCCGCATCCACTTTACGTCCTAACTGGTTTTCCCCGTTACTTCCCATTGACATGATGGATACCAATGTTGCCCAAATACAGGAATATATTACCAATAGTAATCACCTGATTGACGGTAAATACCTGCTTGGGGGAACGTCATCTGACATGACCAATCCTTTTGCAGATCTTCTGGCTGCCGGTTATGTCAAGGAAAAAGCACGTATGTTCATGTTTGATGTCAGTCTTGCAGCTGATCTGGGTTCTTTTCTGAAAGGCCTGTCGTTTAAGACTTCTTATAGTGTAGACTATACTTCTTACTATTCGGAAGCTTTCAGCGAGACCTACGCTGTTTATGAGCCTACATGGTCTCAAGTGAATGGTAAGGATATGATTATCGCCCTGAAGAAACACAATGAAGACAAAAAAGATCCAAATGAATATGTTGGTAAGTCTACTTACGACCAGACCATGACATTCAGTGCGCAGTTTGACTATGCCCGTACTTTCGAAAAATATCACAACGTAGCAGCCACATTTATAGGCTGGGGCTATCAAACGCAGAATTCTGCCGATGAAAACCATGAAAGCAGTGATTATCACCGCACCAGCAATGTAAACTTAGGCTTACGCGCATCTTATAACTATAATCACAAGTATTACGTTGACTTTAGTAGTGCTATGATCCATTCAGCCAAGTTACCCGAAGGCAAACGCAATGCTTTCTCCCCAGCAGTTACTTTAGGATGGAGAATCAGTAATGAGAAGTTCATGGAAAATGTGGACTTCATAAATGACTTAAAAGTCACAGCTTCCTATGCTAAGCTACATCAAGATCTCGACATCTCTGATTATTACCTGTATAAAGGAACTTTCTCCAAAAGACAAAATGAAGGTTTCTATGTACAATGGCACGATGGTACAGCTGGCGGATGGACACCAGCTTCCAAACGTGGCGATAATCCTAACTTAGGCTTCATCACACGTGAAGAGTTTCGCGCAGGCATTGACGCTACACTATTCAATCGCTTATTGAAATTGAATGCCAACTATTTCAGACAGGATACAAGAGGCTTACTTACCCAAGGCTCCTCTTCTATTTACCCCACATACTTTGCTTTAAGCAGTAACTCCACCTTCATGCCTTGGATCAATTACAACGAAGACAGACGTAGTGGTTTTGATTTTTCGCTGAGTGCCAACAAAAAATTTGGTGACTTTGATGTAACACTTGGGTTCAACGGTATGGTATACTCTTCTAAAGCCCTGAAACGTGATGAACTTTATGACGAAGATTACCAGTATCGCAAAGGCCGTGCACTTGATGCTTCTTACGGCTACGTATGTGAAGGCTTCTTCCAAGATCAGGCAGATATCGATAACCATGCCCGACAAACTTTTGGTACGGTAAAACCCGGTGACTTGAAGTATAAGGATATCAATAAAGATGGAGTAATCGATAGCAAAGACCAGATTGAATTAGGAAAGAATGGTTGGGCCGCCCCTCCTTTCTCCTTCGGATTGAACCTGACCGTAAAATGGAAGAACTTCTCATTGTTTGCCATGGGATCGGGACAGACCGGAGCAGTAGACTACAAAAGCAGTTCTTACTACTGGAACCGCGGTACAAGCAAGTTTTCAGAAGTAGTATGGGGACGCTGGACTGAAGAGACAAAAGATGTGGCAACTTATCCACGCCTCACTACAACCAACGGTGATAATAACTACCGCAACTCCACTTTCTGGATGTACAAGCGCAACTATTTCCGCCTGAACCAAGCGCAGTTAACGTATGACTTCCCTGAAAATACTTTCAAAGGAACATTCGTTCGCGGTTTAAGCGTCTATTGTGGTGGCAACAACCTGCTTACTATTTCCAAAGAACGTAAGCATATGGAACTGAGTATCGGTTCACCACAATGTCGCAACTTCTATGCAGGTTTTAAGGCTGCATTCTGATTTTATTGATTAATAAAGAAGAAGATTATGAAAAAGAAAGTTATACCTTTTATAATAGGTGCCCTGATGCTTACCGGTTGTGATGACTTGTTTTCACCGGCCATCGAAAACTTCCAAGGCGTGGAAAACATGTACAACGACGCGGAATACGCACGGGGAATCTTGCACAATGTATACAGTTTAATTCCGGGTTATTACGACAACAGTGAATATGGTACGGATGATGCCGTTACCAATCAGCCGAGTAACGTGTATCTGCAAATGGCCACCGGAGCCTGGACTTCAAGTTCGTATAATCCACAGAATCAATGGACCAACTCTTATGGTGCCATTCAATACATCAACCTCTTTCTGGCGAATGTGGAAGGTGTAAAATGGTCGGATGATGAAGAGTTAAACAAATTATTTGCACAACGCCTCATCGGCGAAGCTTACGGACTACGTGGTATGTTCTATTTTTACCTGCTCCGCGCCCACGCCGGTTTTGGTGCCAACGGTGAACTGCTCGGTGTGCCCATACTGACAGAGTTCCAAACAGTAGAGTCGGACTTCAATCAACCGCGCGCTTCATTTCAGGCTTGTCTAGAGCAAATCTACAATGACCTCTCCGAAGCAGAAAGAAGGCTTCCTTATGAATATGAAGATGTTTCGGGAAGCGTTCCTGCAGACTTCCAGAGTCTCACAACAGATGTCGGGAAGTACAACACTGTTATGGGTGCCAAAGCACGTCAGTTGTATAATGGAATCATAGCCCGCGCTTTCCGTGCACGCACAGCCATACTGGCTGCCAGTCCTCTTTTCGAAGATGCCGCCAATACTGCCACATGGGCAGATGCCGCCAATGCCGCTGCTGCTGTGATAGACTATAAAGGAGGCGTATCTGGATTAGCCTCCGATGGAGTAGAATATTATTCCCCAGCCATTGTAAATACCATTCAGGACGGTGCTAATCCGAATGAAATCTTATGGAGAGGGAACAAAGGCAGTGGTGATAACGATCAGGAATCACAGAATTTCCCACCAAGCTTGTATGGAAATGGTTATATGAATCCGTCACAGAATCTAGTAGATGCATTCCCTATGACCAATGGATACCCTATCAGTGACGCAGCCAGCGGATATGATAGCAATAATCCTTATGCAGGACGCGATCCCCGCTTGGGAAAATACATCCTCTACAACGGAAGTGTAATCAGCGAGAAGAGTATAACCATCAACATCAACGAGGGAAACCAAGATGGTGTGAATGTAACCGAAAACCGCTCTACCCGAACAGGTTACTACATGAAGAAACGTCTGCGTATGGACGTGAACTGCAATCCAGCATCCACTTCCAAACAGCCGCATTATACTCCCCGTATCCGTTATACAGAAATGTATCTTGATTATGCTGAGGCTGCTAATGAAGCCTGGGGACCGAAAAATGCCAACGGCAGAGATTATTCCGCTTATGACATAATTAAAGCCATCCGGAAACGTGCTGGCGTAGGTGGTACTGATGATGCCTATTTAGAAGCATGCGCTGCCAGTAAAGACAAAATGCGTGAACTGATCCGCAATGAACGTCGACTGGAACTCTGCTTCGAAGGATTCCGTTTCTGGGATATCCGCCGCTGGAAAGCAGACCTTAACGAACCGGTATATGGTATTAACTGGAGTGGCAATAGCTATCAGAAGATTACTGTGGAAGAACGTTCGTATGAAGATTACATGTACTGTTGCCCCATCCCTAACTCTGAAATACTGAAGTACAGCAACCTCATACAGAACAAAGGATGGAAATAATCAATAATTGTGAACACTATCAATAAAATAGAATGATATGAAAAAGAAATTAGCATATATCGGACTGGCCTCATTGCTCTTATCTTTCACGGCCTGTGAAAGCTCGGACAATGAATTTCCCGACTTCGATTATCAAACTGTATATTTTGCCAACCAATATGGCTTACGCACCATTGAATTAGGTGAGGATGAGTTCCTTGACAACTCATTGGACAATCAGCACAAAGTAGCTATCAAGGCAGCTTGGGGTGGCGGCTACACCAATCGTAAAAATGTGATTATTGATACCAAAGTAGATGAATCACTCTGTGACAACCTCTACTTCAAAGGTACCAACATTCCTGTTACCCCTATGCCATCTTCCTACTATACGTTGGCTGCCAACCAGATCAATATCCCTAAGGGTGAAATTATAGGTGGGGTGGAAGTGCAATTCACCGACGCATTTTTTGCTGACAAGAAGTCTCTTGACAATTACTATGTGATTCCATTGAAGATGACGGGCGTACAAGGTGCAGACTCCATCCTTCAGGGTAAGGCCGCTGTAGAAAATCCCATGTTGACAAATAGTGGAGACTGGAGCATACAGCCCAAAAACTTCATATTGTATGCAGTGAAATATGTCAATCCCTGGCATGGCGAATACCTGCGTCGTGGAGTGGATCAAGCTGTCATAAATGGAGTCTCTTCACAATTAGTACGCCATCAACAATATGTAGAGAAGGATGAGAAAGTAAACATTACAACCGGAAGTTTGAAAGACAACATCCTAGCCTTGTCAACTAAAGATGCAGAGGGCAATCTTTTCAATTACAACCTTAGCCTGACTTTTACTGAAGATGGAAATTGCACGATAGGTAGCACCTCCGATGATTTCACTATTTCAGGTACTGGCAAATTCGTAAAAAAGGGTGAAAAGAATAGCCTTGGCGGCAAAGATCGTAATGCCATCTATCTAGACTATACGGTTGACTTCAAGACCAAGAATATGCAGTATGCCACCAAGGATACGTTGGTGTTGAGTAGCCGTGCCGTACAAGGTGGTAAGTCATTCGAAATAGAGATAAAATAGTATTATCTGGTATAAACGTTAAAACTAAGAGAATATGAAATATTTTAATCATAAACTAATCGGTCTTGCCATGATGGGCATAGCAGTCATGGCATGTACCGATGAGTATGACTGCAACCTTCAGATAGAAAAACCTGAAGAAGTGGCCAATAGTGAATACTTAGCCAGTTTCGACTTGTTGAAATCGTACATCAACCGCGATGCCAGTTCACCGTTTAAATTTACGGCCAACATGTCTTCATCAGACTTTATAAAAAAAGATATCGGATACAGCACCATCCTGAACAATTTTGATGGTATAGATATTGGCGGTTCCTTCACACCTGTCAGTTCATTGAAAGAAGATGGTTCCTACGACTTCGGCGGAATGCAATTAGTGACTGATGCGGCCAAAGAAGCAGGTGTAACGCTTTATGGCGGTACACTCTGCTCCAACCAAGGACAACGCGCCGCTTACTATAACGAATTGATCCAGCCCATCATCATTCCCTTCGTACCCGAGAAAGGCAAAACTGTGATCTGTGATTTCGAAAATGATGAACCCGGCACAGCCTACAACATGACTGGCGGAAGTCAGGCAGTGGTAGAGAATGACCCGGATGGCAAAAGTGGTAAAGCATTGCATGTAGGTACTGATGATAACAAAGCTGTTTATTCGCATCCTAAGTTCAATGTAAAATTACCGGAAGGCCGAAAACTAGGCGATTATGTTAACCTGACCATCGACATGCGCATTGTTAACAGTGACGGTATATATGGAGCAGGTATGAGAGTTTTTATCAATGGACAAGAATTTAATGTAGGTACCAATGCCGCTGGCCTCGGTTGCAATCCCAATACTTGGAATCGCGGAGCAATTATTAGCTTGAACAGCGCCAAAGCTCCAGGCTTCATCCTGCCGGATGAACTGAAAGGGCTTACAGAATTCGAACTGGCTGTCGGATCAGCTTCCGGAGGAGCACAATACTTTCTCGACAACATCGTGATGAATTATGAACTTCCAGGAACAGGTGTCACTAAAATAGATTTCAGTAAAGATGAACTAGGCACGTCTTATCCGATGACCAACGGCAATCAAGCTGTGATAGAAGATGGTCCTGAAGGCAGTGGTAAAGTATTACATGTAGGTACAGCAGCTACTCCCTGCTCTTATTCTTATCCTAAGTTCACAGTAAAATTGCAGAATGGAAGAACATTGGGCGACTATACCGGACTCTCTCTTGACATGTACCTGATAGACGGTAAAGGTGGCTGGGGTTCCGGCATGAGAGTGGTGATTAACGGACAAGAATTCAACAGCGGGCAAGGCCCGTTCGGTTTCGGCTGTGAAAGCAACAAATGGGGAAGAGATAAAATCTATATCACATTCCTGAAAGAGGGTGAGGCAGCAGGAGGTGGAAAGATAGCCATCCCCAATTCTATGAAGGATCTGACCGAGATAGAACTGGCCGTAGGTTCAGGCTCGGGAGAATGGCATGCTTACATCGATAATGTCTGCCTACATTGGAAAGCTGATGACACCATCATCGAAAAAACTCCTGAAGAGAAAAAGAATCTCTTCACTGAAGAACTGAACAAATGGATTGGCGGTATAGTAAATGCAGGTGGTGAGACTGTAAAAGTATGGAATATTATAGGAGAGCCATTGGATAAGACCATAGATGCCAATACTTTCAACTGGGGTGAGTATTTGGGCGATATAGAGTATGCACGTACAGCTGTGAAATTGGCACGCGATACAGCGAAAGTTGATCTCAATCTCTTTATCAGTAACACATTCAATCAACAAGATGAAATGGGCCAGAAAGCTGATGAAATGATTGCATTGGTGAAATCCTGGGAAGCAGATAATGTAACCAAAATTGACGGATACAACATCATTCTTCATGCGGTTTACTCTAAAGACGCCACTATCCAGAAAGGAAATGAAGAAATGATTACCGCATTGTTCGATAAATTAGCACAGACCGGTAAGCCGATACGTGTATCGGACCTCAGCATGATGGTGGGAAATGCAGATGGCAATTTCATTCAGACCAGCAAATTAACCGCAGATGAACGGACCGCTGCAGCCAACTATATGGCTTTCATCATGAAAGAATACCGGAAAACTATTGCTCCAGATAAGCAATACGGTATTTCAATTTCAAGTATGACTGAGACAAGCACAGGCAATAAAGTTTGTCCGTGGACATCGGGATACAACCGCAATGGAATGTATGAAGGAATAGTTGAAGGATTGAAATAAACCTAAGTATTTAGAGATGAAAAACATTGCATCATTATTCTGTTTCTTCCTGACGGGTATCCTCTTATGGGCTTGTTCAGATGGGGGAAATGAAGAAGCAAATGTAGATGAAGGGAAGAGCGCATACGCGCTCTTCCTTAAAAAATCTATTACCGTGAGTGCCGGAGAGAATCAAACAGATGTCGTCATAGAGTGGGCAAAAACATCCTGGGATATAACCCTTGGAAAAGGAGATGTTGTGAAAAGCATAACCCCGATGTCTGGTGGAAGTAGTGATGGGGAAAAACAGTACACAAAGATTCAGGTGATCTGTAACGCTAACACTACAATGAAACAGCGTACACAGACCATTCACATTACTGACAAGGTCAATAAACAAACGACCGATTTGTTAATAGAGCAGGACCCGGCATTCAAGTCAGTAGCGCTCAATGTTGACCCTACGGAAAAATATCAATCAATCGTAGGATTCGGTGGGATGTACAATCCTAAAATTTGGTGTGGTGGAAATCTCATTTCCGCCCGGCAACTGGATAAAATGTATAGTAACGGTGGGTTAGGTTACTCAATCCTCCGCCTGATGGTTTATCCCAACGAATCAGATTGGAGTGCTGATGTGGAAGCAGCCAAAACAGCGCAGAAAAACGGAGCAATCGTCTTTGCATGTCCATGGGACTGTACAGATGCCCTTTCCGAGCAAATAAAAGTTAACGGTAAAGAAGTAAAGCATCTCAAAAAAGAAAACTATGGAGCATATGCCGACCACCTGATCCGCTATATCAATTTCATGAAACAGAATGGAGTAAATCTCTATGCTATATCTGTCCAGAATGAGCCCGATATGGATTTTACTTACTGGACACCTCAGGAAGTAGTGGACTTTGTGAAAAAACACGGTGCCACTATTCGTGAAACCGGTGTCAGGCTAATGTCACCTGAAGCATGTGGCACACAGCCTGAATATACCGATCCGATAATCAATGATGCCGGAGCATTTGCACAAACTGATATTGTAGCAGGGCACCTTTACCAAGGTTTTTCAGACTTGGATAACGGATATGTTAAAAATCGCCACGATTATATTTGCAGTCTCTATTCCCGCATTCAGGGAAAGACATGGTGGATGACGGAACATCTCTTCAACGATGGAGAAAAGTCTGACGATCCGTCACAATGGGAGTTTCAAAAATGGCAATACAGCCTCAACCATCTCGGCAAGGAAATTCACATGTGTATGGAAGGCTATTGCAGTGCATATGTATACTGGTATCTGAAACGTTTTTATGGATTGATGGGTGATAGTGACGAACGCTGTCCGGTGGGTGAAGGTGAAATCACAAAGAATGGTTACATCATGGCACATTATGCCCAGTATGCTACTAGTACTACACGTATTAAAGCTGCTACGGATAATACAGGAATATGCGCCACAGCCTACATCAATGAAACAAACGACGAAATAACAGTGGTATTACTGAATTTGACAGGGGCTACCCAGTGTATTGAAATACCGTTGGCAGGAGTAAAAAATGCAACTGCTGTTGAAACCAACGAAAACAAAAATATGGAAACTGTCAAAGTAGAATCTTTAGAAAAAGGTAATGGGGTATATGTTTTGTCGTCCGGCAACAGCATAACTTCTATCCGATTGACTTTATAACTACATGAATAGATATTAGACAATCATATGAAGCGATTTTTTTATATTCTCCTTTTATTAACAGTCACGGTACTTTCACCAAGTGCTGCCGAACAGTTTGTGTCTTTTACTGAAACAAGTAACGGTTTCCCACTCCTCTCTCCGAAAGACCATTCATTCACCATTCTTTGCAGTGGTGAGGATGAGCATAAAGGGATACTCACGGCTATAGATAACCTACGAGCAGACTTTGAAAAGGTCTGTGGCGTAAAACCCGAAAAGGCAAATAACACCGCAGACAACGTTAAAATTATCATAGGCTCGATAGATAACAGTCCAATCATAAAACAATTGATAAAAGCAAAAAAGCTTGATGCGGATCTGCTCAAAGGCAAAAACGAAAAGTATATCATTACTACGCTCCATTCGCCATTGAAAGGCATTGAGGGTGACGTATTGCTGATTGCCGGAAGTGACAAGCGCGGAACAATCTATGGTATCTACGAACTATCGAAACAAATGGGCATCTCACCTTGGTATTGGTGGGCAGATGTTCCTGTGCAACATCAAGATGCTATCTATATCAAGGAAGGTATTTACACCGATGGTGAACCCAAAGTGAAATATCGTGGCATCTTCATCAATGACGAATGGCCTTGCATGGGTAGATGGACTACCGAAAAATTCGGTGGATTCAATAGCAAAATGTATGTGCATTTGTATGAACTGCTACTACGGTTGAAAGCCAACTTCCTATGGCCCGCCATGTGGAGTGCAGCATTTTATGCCGATGATCCGATGAACAGTCCTCTGGCTGATGAGATGGGAATCATTATCGGTACCTCCCACCACGAACCGATGGCACGCAATCATCAGGAATATGCCCGCAATCGGAAAGCTTATGGAGACTGGAATTATCAAACCAATAAACAGGGTGTAGACCGTTTCTTTCGCGAAGGCATCGAACGAATGAAAGGAAAAGAAGAAGTAGTAACTATTGCTATGCGTGGTGACGGCGATGCTCCGATGGGATCTGATACAGATACTCGCTTATTAGAAACCATTGTGAAAGAACAGCGCAAGATTATAGCCAATGTGACAGGTAGTCCTGCTTCTGAAACTCCCCAGTTATGGGCACTCTATAGCGAAGTATTGGAGTATTATGACAAAGGAATGAAAATACCGGATGATGTAATGATTCTGCTATGCGATGACAACTGGGGAGACGTTCGCCGCCTGCCGGACTTAAATGCCAAGCAACATCCCGGAGGATATGGTATGTATTATCATGTCGACCTGCACGGAGCACCACGTGCTTATCAATGGCTGAACATGACACAAATCCAGCACATGTGGGAGCAACTTATTCTAACCTATCAGTATGGTGTAGATAAAATGTGGATATTGAACGTCGGTGATTTAAAACCGAATGAGTTCCCCACAGATTTCTTTTTACGTATGGCTTGGAATCCTACATCTTATACTGCCGACAATTTGATGGATTATACCCGTGATTTTTGTGAGCAACAATTTGGTGAAACCCAAGCTGATGAGGCCGCCCGTATATTAAATCTCTATTGCAAATATGCATCAAGAATTACGGCTGAGATGTTAGATAGTAAGACCTATAACCTCGAGAATGGAGAATTTAAGGCCGTTACCGATGAATTTCTGGCATTGGAAGCCTATGCTTACCGACAGTTCTCGTCATTGCTTCAAGAGCAGAAAGATGCTTATAGAGAACTGATTTTGTTTCCGGTTCAAGCAATGGCTAATCTTTACGAGTTATATTATGCCGTAGCCATGAACCGTAAGTTAGCTCAATGTGGAGATGTACGTGCTAATTATTGGGCCGACCGTGCTGAATATTGCTTCAAACGTGATGCAGAACTTTGCCATGATTATAATCATCATATTGCGAACGGTAAATGGAACCATATGATGGATCAGACACATATAGGCTATACCAGTTGGGATGAGCCGAAGGGTGGAAACATTATGCCTGAAGTAAAGCGTGTAACCATATCCAAGAACACAACAGGAGGATATGAATACGAAGAGAATAACGGTGTAGTAGTGATGGAAGCCGAACGCTTTGTCGATTGTAAGCAAGGTAGAGAAACGAAGTGGACGGTTATTCCCGATCTCGGACGCACACTCTCCGGGCTGTCTCTCATGCCTTATAATAAATCTATTGAGGATGCCTTTGTTTCATACAAATTCAAATTGAAGAATGATTTAAAAGATGTCCGCCTCCGTCTGATCCTAGACAGTACATTGCCTTTTGTGCAGGGCGGCCATAGCTATGCCATTAGCATTGATGGAAGCAAAGAACAGATAATTAATTATAATAAAGATTTGAATTGGGCCCATAATTATAGTAAAATGTATCCGGCTGCTGCCGCCCGCATCATTGAATCGAAAGTATCATTCATTGATGCCAACCTTAAAGCTGGTGACCATATCCTGACTATTCGTCCGCTAACTCCGGCTGTAGTTCTCCACAAGATTATTATAGATTGTGGTAGTGATGGGCCAAGTCATCTGAATCTTCAGGAAAGCAGGTTCAGTATGAACGATAAATGAATCAAAGAAGAGGGTGTTTTTTGAAGCACCCTCTTCTCATATAAATACAATTCCACCCTAATTCATTCTGAACACAAGCACATCTTCCCTCCATAAAAGAAATCACAAAAAGAGATTTTACGCAAACAAAAAAATAACCAATATCACAAAATATTCTTTTTTTTATATTTGATGTCACGTTTGCCAAGTTCATTCGTCTTATCAATGTAAATGGAACTTAAACAATTTAAAATATCCGTTCTTCCTCTCCGCGATAAGTTATTAAATTATGCGCGGAAGTTGACCGAGAGTCCGGACGATGCAGAAGATGCCGTGCAGGAAGTCTTGCTCAAGCTATGGAATAAAAGGCTTGAACTGGAGCAGTACCGCAGTATTGAAGCATTCGCCATGACCATGACTCATAATCTCTGCATGGACATGTGGCGCACCAGGCATACGACCAACGTACCGCTGGAATATGTGCAGGATGCCACTCCCAGTGGAACACCGGAACGGCTGCTCGAAATAAAAGATGAAATCCGCCTGATGCGTGAAATTATCGATTCACTGCCTGCCTTGCAGCGCACCATCATGAGGATGAAGGACATCGAGGAATACGAAACGGAAGAGATTGCCAACATCACAGGTTGTAACCCGGAAGCCATCCGAAGCAACTTGTCGAGGGCACGAAAGAAAGTGAGGGAAATTTACCTGCAAACCATACAAGAAAGAATAAGGAGGAACCAAGCATGAAGATAGAAGAATTAATAGAACGCTATTTCGAGGGACAGACCTCGTGCGAGGAAGAACGTGAACTACGCTGTTTCTTCAACCGGGAAAATGTGCCCGAACACCTTCAAGTATATCGTCCCTTGTTCATCTGTCTGGAACAAGAGGTAAAAGCATTCCAAGAAAAGAGTGTCCCTACAACTAAGCTTCCCTCCCATCGCCGCCGCTTCATCTATATGATGAGCGGAGTGGCGGCCGGAATATTATTGCTTATCGGTATTGCCGGCACCAAACAATACCTTCACGTTACTCCAGAGAATTATGTCATCATTGATGGCAAGCAATATACCGACGACAATCTGGTACGTGAACAAGCTCTTGCCGCTTTTCGTGATATGCGGACCACAGAAGATGAAGTACTTGACCTAATGTTTGAATAATAGAAAAAATTAATAGATATGATTATGAAAAAGTTCATTCGTACCCTGCTATGTTGCCTGCTGTTACTATTCAGCACCGGCATGTATGCCCAAAAAGGGCTACAAATAGCTTCCGTATTCCAGAAATACGGCAACCAGAAAGGGGCTACCTACGTGGAACTGTCCAAAATGCTATCCAAGAACTGGGACATCACCCACTATCAGAGCCTAAAACTGGCGAAAGCAGAAAAAGCATTACCCGAAATTTACCGTTGCCTGGAAGCTGACCGCGAACACGCCAAGAAGATAAAGGAGGTAGTGACTGACGGACAAATACAATCAGGCTACTACCAGTTGCCTCCATTACAGAATAAGACCAACCGTTTCATACTGTTCCGGCTCGGGAAGAAAGGTGAAGCCACGCTTATCTATATCGAAGGCGAAATAGACAGTGACGACCTTGTCACACTGATATTCAGCAAAGACTAACTCTGAAAATTATAAATCACAAATTATAAAACTTATGAAACGAATATTCTTTTTATTCCTGCTTATGACTTCCATGACAGTCATGGCACAAGAAAGCATCCCGCAAGACACCACTCTTTACCTCAATGGCCGCAAAGTTGTCATCAAGGAGCGTGACGGCAAAATCAAAGTAAAGATGTACGAAGCCAAGGCTGAAAATGATACCATAGAGAATACACAAGTGTTTGAAGGTGTATATCTGGACGGCCGCAGTATCGAACGGACTACTACCGTATCCGTACCTTTCATGAAAAAGAAAAAAGGCAACTATCGCTTCGATCCGCATTATCCTGCCTTTTACTTTGGCTTCGATAAGCTGGCAGGCGGCAAGCTTCAATATTCCGCCGAGGTTCCGCAACTCGGTTCCAAGTCCTGGGAATGGGGTATCAACCTGTTCAATACCGGGGTTGCCATCACCCGGAACAATCATTGGGGACTCACTACTACTCTTGGCTTGGCACGCATCGTCCATAAATTAGATGATAATTATGGTTTCGAAAAAGTGGACGGTATCACTGTCTGCCGCCCGGCCGAAGACGTAGACTATCAAAAAAGTTGGCTGCGCTATTGGGCTTTCCGCCTGCCCGTCAGCCTGGAATGGCAGACAAAATTCGGTAGTCGCCGCGCCTTTCTTGCAGCCGGTCCGGAAATGGAATGGCGTGTGGGAGTTAAGTCCAGAGCCAAATATGATAATAAAAAACATACATTGAGTGATAAGTTAAATACCCATCCGCTTGGATTGAATCTGTTGTTACAGGCAGGTTACGGTTGCCTAGGATTCAATGCCCGCTTCGCACTCACTTCTCTGTTTGAAAAAAATAAAGGTCCTGAACTCTATCCGGCTTCTATAGGTATAGGTTTATACTGGTAAATCCATCTCGCAAGACGAAAAAAATCGTCTCCTGAGATAAAAAAATCCGTTCCGTGAAACAAAATAATCCGTCCCCTGAGATGAAAAGATTTATCTCAGGAAACGGATTTCTTTGTTTTCGGTAATCAATCTCACTATCTTGGAGAATACCAAAAACATTGTTATCTTTGTCAGTAACTCTAAAAAAGAATCATTTTTATTATGACCAAAGAAGAATTAATGAGAAAAGCGATTGAACTCTCCACGGAGAATGTCGCTAACGGTGGCGGTCCGTTTGGTGCCGTCATTGCCAGAAATGGTGAAATCATAGCCACCGGAACAAATCGTGTTACAGCTTCGTGCGATCCAACAGCACATGCTGAAGTCAGCACTATTCGTGCAGCGGCTGCCAAGTTGGGAACTTTCGACCTCAGTGGATGCGAAATCTATACTTCTTGCGAACCGTGCCCCATGTGTCTCGGCGCTATTTATTGGGCCCGACTGGACAAAATGTACTATGGAAACAACAAGACTGATGCCAAGAATATAGGTTTCGACGACTCCTTTATTTATGATGAAATTGCCTTAAAACCTGCCGACCGTAAACTACCGTCGGAAATATTGCTGCACAACGAAGCAATCAAGGCTTTTGAAGCATGGACTAAGAAAGAAGATAAAATAACCTATTAAGAGCCTGCCAACAAGAAGTTAAGAGTTTGTCTACAAAGAGTTAAGAGTTTGTTGACAAGGTATTAACTCCTTGTAAAAGTGTTATTTTCAAGACTTTATAAAACAGTAAAATCCCCGAAGTTCTGCAAAGCAGTCTCCGAGGATTTTGGTTTAATACACAAGGTATTTGCAATGAAAGGTTATTTGCTTATATTGTTGTTCTTTTAGAAACGCATGCCTAAAGTAAATATCACTTGACTACGTGTATTGGTAACTTCAGTTTTGTTTAAATATTCATCATCAAAAGCATAGAAATCAGACTTATAAGTACTATACTGATATGCTAAATCCGCATAAACCAAGGAACCGCGATAGCCAATACCTAATGTGTAATTGCTCTTAGATTTTGCATTAGCATAGTCTGTATCTGTCATAACAGAGTTATACGGTAAACTTTTATAGGCTCCATCTTTATATGCAGCTGAACTATAATTATATCCAGCACGCAAAGCAAACTCTGGAATCACCTTATATTCAGCTCCTAATCGAAGTGTATTTACTCCTTTCAGCATTCCTTTCACTTGGGAGTTTTCATAGCTCATTTCATCTCCTTCAGGATAATAAAGGCGTATACTCGAATAATCCTGATATTCATATTCAGCACCAAGAGCAAGATTTCTACCCACCGTATATCCTAAACTCAGATTATACTTCCATGGAGTGCGGAGCTCATAATCATAAGCCATATCATTATTGCCCAAATGGTCATAACTATCCACAGTTGTTTTGTAGAATTCAGTCTCCCCCTCAGCATTCTTTCCATAGATACCAGACTCAAGAAAAACATTAGTAGCCAATGTCAACTTATAAAACGTAGGAGTATGTATCGCAAAGCCAATACGTAAAGGAGAAGATTCAATAGGACGTATGATTGCTCCTAATTTAAAATCAAACCCAGCTCCATCAATTTTCGTCCAACTATTCACGTCATAATATTCGCCCGTATCGTAGTCTTCACTATAAATAGAACTCTTGGTATAATTCAAATCATAAGCTCCTACAGTTACTCCCAAATATACCCGATCATTAAAATTGAAAGAGATATTGAAATCATACTGGTCAATTCCGCCTGTCTCACGAGAACGAAATTTACTATAAGGTTGAGGAAGGAATGCTCCAAACCCTGTCAACCTATCTTTATGATTTTCATCACCATATATAGGATTATAAAGTGAACCGCCCCAGCCTATGGCAGCCAGCCAACCTGTATTAGGATTATTAAATACATTATTACCAGTAGTGGCATTATCATCTATATATTTTATGTTATACCCCTCATTGAACATTCCACCAGCCTGAGATGCCATCTGAAATGTCTGTGAAACAACGTCACCATCGGGAGTTAAATTAATCAAACCTTCCATTGACGTTGTTTTATTAAATGATTTGGCACGGTTATAATTAAAAGCAAAATTTACATAACGCAAAGCAGTCTGATTACCTATTTTATTAGAAAGCACAAAACCCGCATTATTCAATTGCCAACGGTTCTTATTTGAATTTAGAGTATTCCCGCCATATGTACTTTCTGTCCCGGTTGAAGAGAAACCAAATGAGACAGCAGCATCATTACTACGATAGATACCTATGCCGGCAGGATTGGTTGCAATGGTAGACATATCGCCGCCCAATGCTCCCATAGCTCCGCCCATACCTACAAAACGAGCTGTTCCATTCAAATCTTTCTCTGTCATCTTCGTGACATCATATATAGTCTGTGCACCCATCCCTATTGAAGTAAGCAAGGAAAGGGCAACCAAAGTCAATTTCTTATTCATAATCAATGTTCTTTATAGTTCAAAACTATTACATTCTCACAATCTATTTATCTTCTTCCGCCGCCTCTGCTGGAAGAACCGCCTCCACCGCCACTTGAACGGGTGGAGCCTCCACCACCGCCTGAAGAATAGCTACCGCTGGAACGTGAACTACTTCCTGATGAATAACTACTGCTGGAAGAAGAACGAGTAGTGGAAGAAGAGCGATTGCTATCATAAGAGCGAGTGCTTGATCCACTATTGTAATTACGTGGGGTAGATGAACTACCGCGGTTGTATGTTGACGAACTACGAGTAGTACTGCTACTACGAGTACTGGTTCCCGAAGGACGAACTGCAGAACTTCCACGATTGCTACTGCTACTGCGTACACTTCCCACATTACTATTATATGAATTGCTACGAGTACTGCTCGGACGCGTATATGTAGAACGACGTGATGAAGCTGCATCTGTTCGTGTACTCATTCCCGGACGTTCGGATGAAGAACGGGTTCCTACTACACGCCGGGTTGAACTTGTACCGGAACTTCTTCTCACTTCTCCACTTGTGGAGCCTGAACTACGACGAGCCTGATACCCACTTGTTCCTGACGAACGACGGGCTGTAGATGAACCGGATACACGATTTCCGGAAGATACGCGGTTTCCATAAGAACGTCTGTCTGTGTACACACGACCTCCGCCCCAGTTGCCACCTCCCCAGTGTCCGCCACCGGGATACCAGCCACCGCCGGGATAATAATGATGATGGTGATGGTGTCCCCATCCCCAATTCCAACCGCCATAGAAGCCGCCCCAGCCAATGCCCCAGCCGCCGTAGCTATAATAAGGAGAGTAACCGCCCCAACCATAGTAAGGATAGCCGCCCCAGCCATAGGAGTTATAACGCCAATCCCACCACAAACGGTTAGAGAAAGTTGGGAAAGCATAAGCATACATTCCATCGGTATATACATTCCAGTCCCATGAATTCATGCCATAGACAACATCCCAATAGTACGGGCTACTGATACTCACAGCATAGCGCGGGTTACGGAAACGAACAATACGCATTGCATATTCATAATCATCTTCCGACCCTTCGAAGCCGTTCACCCATTCACCATCCGGATCGGGCACTGCCTTTTCTTTTATGTATAAGGTGTCGTCTTCCATGGCAAAGTCATTCTCACGCGAATCATAACGACGGTTATATTCGTCCACATCACGTGTATTTCCTTTACGATCCTGTACTACAACAGTAGTGTTCCCCAACGAGGTATAAACCGTAGTCGGTGCATTCGACTTTACTACAATTTCTTCAGCACGAGTCGTTGTTTTCTTCTCTTGCTTCTTTTCCTTCTTATCCTTAGAAGGGATGTAGTAAAGGTCGTCATCTATGC
>CAMTFK010000011.1 GCA_947071285.1 uncultured Bacteroides sp.
GAAGTGTAAGCAAACGGCGCACTATGCACCAAATTATTTTTAAGCGCTACTATACAGGTAAAATTTCTTATTGATTTCAAATTTATCAGAGTGGGCCCAAGTTTATGGCGAACTATTACTATCTTTGCAATGTTTTAATTAAGAAAGGAGATAGTGATATGGCAAGACCTATTAGAGAAACACCTATTTTATTCGGAGAAGATGCCCGTAGATTTGAAGAACAAATGAAGCATCCGCGAAAAATCTCAAAAGAAGAGCGGGAACGTAGAAAAAAAAATTATGAACTCGTCATGAAAGCAGCTACAAACTTTAAATAACTGTTTGATGAGTAAACCTATAGATTTTTCAGAATTCCATATAGACCGGATGGAAGAAAATGAAGTAATAGAATCGTTCAATTGTGGCGACGCCGATTTGAACGATTTTATTTTGCGCGAAGCTCCCCTTTACCAAAATGCATTATTAG
This sequence comes from uncultured Bacteroides sp., assembly GCA_947071285.1. Classification (GTDB taxonomy): domain Bacteria; phylum Bacteroidota; class Bacteroidia; order Bacteroidales; family Bacteroidaceae; genus Bacteroides. Next base: position 467 of record CAMTFK010000011.1, read on the forward strand.
CTGTAAGTTATGTAGCGAAGGTCGGTGACGAAGCGATAGCTTATTTCAGCTTAGCTAATGACCGAGTTTCGCTTGGAGATTTTGAAAACAAAACAGAATTTAATCGTTTTCGCAAGCACCGCTTCACAAACGAAAAACGTCTTAAAAGTTATCCCGCTGTGAAAGTAGGTCGTTTTGCTGTTAGTTGTGATTATCGAGGTTCAGGTATCGGAACTATTTTAATGGACTTTATCAAAGACTATTTCATAACTAATAATAGAACAGGTTGCCGTTTTATCACCGTAGATGCCTACCTGAATGCAATTCCTTTTTATGAAAAAAATAATTTTTCTCCTTTACTGCCCAATGATGATAATGAGCACACACGGCTACTTTTCTATGATTTGAAAGATGAATAATATCGATAGACTCTTTTCTTTCCAAAATCCCCCGTCTCCGGGGGAATAAAAACACGCACGCATCAGCCTGCCTTATGCACAAACAGTAAATCTTCAACCAACAGATCGAAAGCTTGTTCACTGATGGCACCTTCATGAAAGTAGAAGTAATGGGTGAGCAAACGGCGCACCTGGCGGATGCGGCACTCAGCGGTATAACCTTTCCACTCACCTACTCTCTTGCTGTCCAACGCCTGACGGATAACAGCTACATACGGAGTAATCAGACTGCGCACATCATCGCCGGGACGGACCTGTATCTTCTCATTCGGCAAAATAATAGTCACTTCCGGATGGTCGGCACGAACTATACGCATGGCCTCTGTCCAGCGAAAACCATCTGAAATTACATCACGAGTAGTCTTTTTTTTGATGCATCTGTAGCATCAGGTGCCTGCTGCGCACCTCTTCTGAATCTTTTCATTACTTGAATAAAAATTTTAATTATTAATTGATTAATGAAGGCTATAAACCTTCTTTTGTCTTATTGATTTATACAGGTGTTAATAAGGATTAGCCAGATAATCCTCCACCATCTTATCTATATTCTCGATAAAGAAACAGTTAGAGGATATTTCATCAATAATCATAGCGCGAGTACCTTTCATGGAAAGATTTTCTCCGTCAATCTGTGCAACTGTGATGCTTGGATCCCAATGTTTCATCATCGCCAAAAATCCGCCATCCGGATTGATAATGCGCCACTTGCCCGTAGAAGGATCCCTGTAAGAGATGTTTACCCCTTTTTTATCTCTACCTGTCAATGCGTAGTTTCCATATATAGCAATCGGCAGGCCTTGAGCTGCCCTCGCTTTTGTACCTTCCCATTCTTCTTCCAGATGTGTTTCCACATTATAAATACGCACTTCAGACTCAACGCCTCCATCTTGTGCAATCACTCTTTTTCCATCAGTGGCTACACGCTGGGTCTTGCCATAGGCGGTATTAAACAATTTTTTCCATTCCCCAACGTTCTCATCGTATTCATACACACCGGTGTTGGTTGCCAATACATTAGCATAAATAGAACATTTATATGCACCTATACCGGATGGGCTGTCTTGCGCATCCCCTAAGTTACCATCCTCGTCAATAGGATATATATAAGAGCGATTGGATTGTGTTCCATTACTGACATGATTTCCACTCACTAAAAAATCATTACTGATACAGACATTATATCCACATCCTTTCATTCTTCCATTCGCACAATACCATTTTCCGGTCCTCTTGCTCTTTTTAATAAAATAAGTGGCGGAATTGTCACTGGTACCACCCATGCCCAATGCAACATAATCTCCCGAAATTCCAATACTTCCGGTCTTTTTCAGAATGCTGCTGTACTTCTGTGTCGGAAACTCTATCGTCCCTTCTTCATCTTCATACACCAGTTCACCTTCTCCCCATGAGTTATCCGGTTGCTTGTCATATACACGATATTGATATTCTCCGTTAGTGTTCTTAAAAACGCAAATCAAGCGGTTACCGGAGAAAGCGCTGCCTTCCGCATTGGGAATCGTTGTCACTTTCGGTTTTAAAGTAGCATCCTTGTCTGCTTTCAAAGTAACCGACAAGGTTGTTTTCTTCCCTGCCGTCAATGCGAGGTCGCCGCTTGTGTGGCAAACGTATTCCTTGCCGTTAGCCAAAGTGATAGTGATATTCTGTCCACTGCCCAACGTCTGGGGCGGCAACAGACATTCAAAATCCAGATGAAACACCTCTTGGTCCGACCAGAATTGCTTCATACGAATGCTCTGCGTGCCTGCTTTGTCATTCGGCACGTTCAACTGATATTCACTCGATGCATTCGTAGCTATTGTCCCGTCCGCATAGATCCGGTTGACTTGCGCCGTCGCATCCATTACATCCGTCTGCCTCACTGCGGGGTCCACAATATCCACAGAGAGGAAAAGCCGCGCCGTGAGATGGTGGAAGGTGAAATTGAGTGTATTGGTGGCGGGAGATGCCGACTGATGCGCCGCCATGCAAATGGCAGACAGCACCTTGGCTTCCGTGGTCTGGTTTTGCGGAATGAAAACGCTCGTCCCTACTGCGGGCAGGGTGCTGCTCATGGCCATGGTTCCGTACCAGGCATATACATCCACCGCCGTTGAGGACTTGCTTAGCAAGTCCGACCATAGTTTCCGGTCAGTGTCGGTGGTGTTCGGGACAAATACACCATTTGTTCCCGAATAGCGATATTTGTAAAAATCGCTTCCGCTACATCCGATAGAAATCAGATCATTTTCCGTGAAAGAGGTCCGGTTGTTCCTGTCCGCTACACGGGACATTGCTCCGGTATCTTCTATAGAGGCGGTCACCCGAAAACTCCCGTTACTTTGTTCGTCGCGCTCCATTTCGTCCGTGCAGGAGGCCGAAAGGAGCAGCAGCCCTGCTATCAATATTCGATATTTCTTCATACTCCAGTTCTTAATTATATATCTTAAATCGTACTTATCTGTATAAATCCAGTGCCACCTGTTTCACGCTTCCTCCCGTATTTTTCACTTCTTTCCATAGTGCCCATCCCGTATGCTTGCCTGCCTCCGCATTGAGCAAGGCGCACAGCCCGGTGAAGTCCGCAAACGAAGTGATCCCTGCCGAAGTGTCATTCGGCGTACAGCCTGAGGCGGTGTTTCCCGACTTATAATGGCAGGCATTGAAACCGACACCCGACTTACTGCCTACCAACCACCCGGCATCGGGCGTGTTTCCGGCCTGCTTGCTCAGTTCGGAAAGCTGTACATAGCAGTTCTCCACCCTCTTGCCGGATGCCACACCGCCCGCCAGTCCGCCAATGCCGCTTCCGGCCGATGCCTGGCTAAAACTGACTTTAGAGGTGGAACCTTCAAAGACAGCGGAGTTCAGTATATTCCCGCCGCAATAGCCTGCCAGTCCGCCCAGATACATGGCTCCCGCAGCCGAAGTATTGGAGTTGACCACCGTTGTCTTGTTAAGTTCCACCGAACAGTTCAGAATATCCCCGTCCGCCCTGCCCGCCAGCACGCCCGCGTATGTGGCGCCCGATGACTCGATGCTGTAGCCCGTGGAAGAACTGATGCCGGAAAGGGTCTTCACCCGCAGGTTGCTGATACCGGAACGTGTATAGCCCACAATGCCCGAATATTTGCCTTCGATAAGTTGTGAACTGTTCTGCAAGTCGATACTGATTTCCCATCCCTGCCCGTCAATGGGCAGTGTCAGTGGGTGAGCGTCCGTGCCCACGGGGGCATAAAGCTCGCCCGCCTTAGTTCCTGTCAGCACAAACGAGGCGGTCAGCTTGATGGTGAAGGTCCGGTTCGCACCGTCCGTCTCATACCAGCCGTATTTCTCATACAGTGAATAGTCGGGAGTTACCCCGTCGGACAGGGTAGGAAGCCCGTTAGCATTCCAGAGCTTGGTGAACGCCATCCATTCTTCAATGGAGTTGATGCCTTTTTCTTGTCCCGACATATCGCCTCCCGACTCGGAAGACCAGTCCTGACCTACGGTGGCAGTCACCTTCCCGTCTTTCTTCACATGGAGCGTATAGCCCAGGCTCACCCCCGGCTCCCATGCAGCGGCGGTGGAGGGGAATGCTATATCGGTTCTGGTAAACTGCATACTCGGGGTTCCAGCCTGTGTATAGGCAATGGAGAGGGTGGCAGAGGCTTTTTGAGGTAACAGGTAGAAGGTTGCTACTTTCTGCGCGTCAGCGGTATTGGCTGCTACCGTTCCATTGGCAAGGGTGGCGGTGACGGTTTCCGTACCCGTATAGCCTCCCCAAGTGAAACCGCTGTTTGTAAACGTCAGCGTCGCTGTGGTGGGAACTTTGTTTACCGACAAGGCGGTTACGGTAATACCCACCTCGCTCTTGATACCGATATTTACTTTGCTCAAAGCGTGTTTCAGGCTGAATGTCACCTTTTCGCTGCCGGTGGTGGGCGCTGTCCGGTTCATCAGCGGGGTGGCGGCAAGCAGGTCTGTCTGGTCGGCTTCCGCCGCAGGCACGGTGTAGGTCAGTTTTGGGAAACCTGCCGCAGTCCTGCCTTGAAAGGAGGGGTTGCTTCCGCCTGTCGCAACTTCGTCCACATAGGGGGCGTAGGCAAAGAAGGTGAGTCGATCTGTCGTGTTGCCCGGCCAGTACTTCACGGGGGCGTATGTCCAGCTTCCATCGGCCTGCCGTTCCACCTTCTGGTTATACATGAAGTTGGGGGTGGAACTGCCTTGGCTGAACGTGCCGTTGGTGAAATAAGCGAACACGCCCATATCTGTAAGGTCGGCGGCCGAGCCGTACTCTTTCGTTGCCCTTGTCCCGGGCACGTCACTCGAAAAACCTATCGGAATGTTCCCCTGCGGTGTATGCGATGTATCATCCTCCGCTTGGCAGCCGCAGAGTGCCGCCAGCAAGCCGAGTGCCACGGCTGTCAGGTAGTTTGTTTTCATCATCCTTGGATATTCTGTTTGTTCTACTCTTTTTTTATCGTGTGGCCGGAAAGGGACATTCAACCCCGTCCGGCCTGTATGCTTTCCCTGCAAAAGCGGTTACGCTCGCGGGAGAAACGTCGGTTAGATGTCTCCTGTGTTGCCGGGTGTACCGTCCGCCCAGTCCGTAATGGTATCGTCCACAGTCACCTTTACCGGGTTAAGGGCAAGATTGAAAGTATAGGTATAAGCCGTACCCAGTTTCAATGCGCCCGAAGGAAGGTCCACCAAAGCCTCCGTCTCGCTGACCAGATATTTGTTGGAATCGTTCACATCGGGAGTTATCGCGTCATACGTCAGGCGGACTTTAATTTCACCGTTAGACGTTGTTCCGGTTTCCTGACCCGGAGTTTCACTGTCATTCACCGGTATCAGAAACAGGAATTCACCGTCTTTGAACAGGGTTTTGGCATCGGTAGTGACCTCAATCGCCTCTTTGGTATAATCGCCTACTCCCGAAATGGTGGCAACATTCATAATATTCGCCACGTTGAAGTCACCGGTGGGAATGGTTGCGCCGTCATAGTTCCAGTGCTGGTTTTTATATTTCGCTTTCGTATAGAATTTGGAAGGACCGTTGCTGGTAGTTCCCAGTATCTCCAGTTTCCTTACAAATACCTTGGTGTTGCCCGACAATGTGTTTTTCAATTTCACCTTGAACAATACCTTGGAAAGGATGTGCCCGAATTTAAAATTCACCGTACCGCTGTTATCCGAATATTTCTGGTCGCGTTGGTCGGAAACTACCAAATCCACCATTTCAGTCAGTTTTGCAGCTTCTTTAAGGGTAAAGTCAATGAAAGGGATGCCCTTGTCTGTCTTTCCCGAGAGTACGATGCCCTTGTTTGCTCCGGTTGTGGGAGCAGCTTCGTAGGGACCGTATGCAAAGAAAGTGATCATGTGGTCGGGGTTGCTGGGCCAGTACTTGATATTGTCATAAGCCCAACTGGTACCGTCTACATCATAATGCACCTTTTCGTTGTACATGAAGTTGGGTTGTGTGGTAGCCTTTGCAGCTTCCCAATTGCTTGCCCCGGTATAGAAGGCAAGGATGCCGAAATTGCCTTTGGTGTTGTCTTTCAAGGTGGCGGTGGTGGTTTCCGCTCCTCTGGTCGGCACACCTGTGTACACGTCGAAGCCTACTGCCGGATGCGTGTCCGGATTCACGTCTATCACTTCATTCTGCGAGCAGCCCGCCATTGCAAGAGCAGCCATCGCCATCATTAAATTTTTCGTCCTCATTTTCAGTCAAATTTTAAATTACAATTAAATTATAGTTTCCTTTATATGTCTATATCCTTGTTCTCTTCTTCGTCCCAGCCGTCCACATCAGCGTCCATACCCGAACTGCCCTCGGGCTTCACCGTGGGCACAGTTTCCCCGCACGTCACGTCTATAGTGATATTCACAATTCCTTCGCTGTCTTCCGACACGTTCACCTTCATATCTTTCAGTTCTTCCGTAAACTCCGTTTTTCCGTCCACGAGTTGCGCTCTGAAATGTATTTCATGAAGAATGCTCTCGTCAAAGCCGAACACGCTGAACGTGGCGCTCATTGTGCCTTCAGTCTGCGAGCCGGGCAGGTAAACGGGATGGGCGAGTTCGAACTGCTGCGTCATCGTCCATTCCGAAGTCTTGCCCGAAGCAAGAAATACGGACTCCGGCACACCACCCAGCGTGCAGGTGGCGGAACTAATGTTGTTCATCCCTTTGATATGGATGGTAGCGGTTATCTCCTTGGTCAGCTTACGGGGAGCGAAGCAGAGCTGGCAGGGAGACTGGCTCTCTGTACTTCTTATGGCGGAAGGCTCATAGTTACCCAGCATATCGGAAGTTACCTCAAACTCTTCCACGCAGTCGGCGGCAAGCTCGTCGGGACTGTCCATAGACACTTTGCCGCCATCCATCCCCTTGACTTGTGCGTTCTTGGCATAAGCCTCCAACGTGTGGTGGGCATCCATCCCGCGGAAAGTGATGCCGCTAAAGTCGTCGAACGAACGGTTGAACAGGATGACGTTGTAGCGTCCTTCTTTCATCCGGACGGTCTTGCGGCTGCGGTCGCCCATCAGCACGGTAATCGGGGTACTCCCATCCGTCGGGTAGAATACGGCGGTGGCACCGTATTGTGCTTCCTGTTCGCTCAGCCCTGCCTTGCTCCAGTCGGCGGTAAGGGTTATCTCCGCTTCATCGGAATAAATCAGCTCGCGGCGGTCGCAACCGGAGAAGAGGATGCACCACAGAGGGCACAGAATAACACAGAGTTTAAAAATAACACGGCGTGACAGGCACAGAAAATTCTCTGTGAAACCCTGTGTCCTTTGTGGTGAAACAAAGCATGCACAGCGCAACTCCTTGTCACCCCGTTTCCCCGTCACCTTGTCAACTGCACTCATTTGGCACCTCCTTTCTTTACCTTGCGGTTCAGTAGCCACACCAGTGAGATTTTCACTTTCGTAGGACCGAACCATGTATATTTTCCGTTCTCCTGCCACAGCAACATCTGGTAGTTGTCTCGGGCGTGGTAGTGCCGGTAGTCGGTGCGGAGCAGTCCGATACCGATGTTGTATTCCAGCCGCAGGTTGCGGGCTATCCGGTGGGCATACCCGTAGCTGATGCCTGCGGCAATGAAGAACTCGCCTTGATAGCCGTTCTCCTCCCATTGCAGGTCGTACTTACCGCCTCCGGCATACAGTCCGAGGAAATGTCCGGTCAGCACTTCACGGTTCATCCGTTTTTCCCGGCTGCCCAGCCAATAGCGCCCTTCCAGTCCGCCCGTCAATATCTGCAAGGCGTATTTGTCACCATCCAGCAGCCACCACGGGAACATGTATTCGCCGTTTACCGACCAGCGTTTGCCAATGGGTACTTCGATTTCTACGTTCGGCATCATAGCGGCATCAAACAGCAGATTGGTTTTTACGGCGAACAACGGACGTTTTTCTGTTGCCTGTACATTCCGCATAGTTTGTTCCTGCTGCGACTGCACGCCCGTCAGTGCTCCGAACAACAGTCCGAAACTGAGAGCAATGCGTTTTACATTTATTATAGGTAGGTATTTCATATCTTGGCTGATTACAGGATTTACCAGTTGGCAATTTTAATATCCGCCAGAAACTTGCGTGCCACTTCATTGAAAACGCCAATCTTATTGGCTATCTGACCGTGTTGGATATAAAATTCCTCCGGGGTGGGCATATTACAACGGATGGAGTCATCCAATGCCTGAAGTACATCCAGCAGGGATACTTCCGGCAACGGACGTCGCAGGGCATACGAAGGGAGTTTACCTGGCTCTTTGTCAGGTAGAAGACGGATAAGCAGACCTTGATCCAGCTTGTCAAACAATTCTTTCCATTCTCCTTCGGAAAGGAGAAATTTGGCCGATTGTAGGTCACTGCCCAAGGCAATGTCGTGCAGTACGGCTATGGCTGTTTGTGTACGTATAGATAACATATGTGTGTTTGTTTTGCCAGCCGTTACTTATCAAGTAACAGGCAGCGCTTTTTCCTCCGGGATAAAAAAAGGTGTTTTTTTATCGATTATTTATCAGAAAAGGCGTTTTACAGCAGAGTAAAGTGTAAAAAGATGCGCTCCGTTTTTGAGATGTCAGAAATGGATGAAGGCTTTGTGTGTGTGTTTGGAATACACGCCGGGACAATATGTGTTTTTCTGGTGTAGTGTGTCGTTAAATAGATAAAAATGATAAGATTGACAGAGATAAATAATTTTTTATTTGGATTTATGAAGATAATTTTAGACCTTTGTCGCTTCAATCATCCGTTACTTGATAAGTAATTCTACCGCAACGCCATGTCCTGTAAGAGATTAAGACATTCCCGACTTTTCCCTCCGTATTTTCCCACAGCAGAAATTAGCTTACGGTTTGCCTTGTCAACCTTCTCATTTTCGAAAGGTTTCAAGTAGGTCTCTGTCACACGTACAGAGGAATGTCCCAATGCTTGGCAAATGATTCCGACGGGCATTCCCATATGATAGGCCAATGTGGCCCATGTATGCCGTGCCGTATAGGAACTGATTTTAACGCCGGGTAAAAGACGTTTTGCCAATGCTCCCAGCATCTTATTGAAATTCCGCAAGGCTTTCTGGTAGTACCCGTATAAGGCATCCTCCCCTTCCGGGGCATCATTCAATATAGGAAAAAGATAGAGTGAGGCAGCGTCTTTATCCTTAAATTCTTTCAGTAAGGGCAAGGCTTCCCGGGGGATGCGCAACGTGATTTGCTTTCCCGTCTTGTGGCGGCGGTACACAATCCTGCCATCACGCACATCCCTCTTGCGAAGGTGGGCAAGGTCGATGAACGGCATGCCGCGCAGCAGGAACATCAGCAGGAAATAGGCCTGTGCGCGTTGCAGCTTTTTGCAGGGCACGGCAAGGTCTGTATGCAGCAGCCTGCCCATCTGTTCCTCGGTCAGCGCCCGTTTGGTCTGCGACTTCACCTTGGTATACACGTCATCGAAGAGTTTAGGGCTGTGCTCCGGCGTGCCGGGTGGGGACAGCCGGTTATATACCGCCTGCAAGGTGCGCATATAGGTGGAAATGGTGTTCCAGCTCAACCGCCTTTGCAACAGCCAGTCCTCATACTCTTTCAGTCGCCCGGGGGTGAACACGTCATTCACGGGCATTGCCCCACAGGAAAACTTTGCAAAAGAGCGCAAGGTGCTGGTGTAGGTATGCACCGCAGGGTACCTCTTGTCTTCACTCAATTCATTAATGACCTTCGTCATATACAGCGAAAGGTCCAGCCTTCCGTCATCTTTCTCAATCCTTTCTGTATTCATCACTTTTATCATTTAAAGTTGCACACTACGAAGTGAGTCCTGAAAACAGGAATCACAAGCGTAATGTTTGTGAATACAAAGTAAAGAAAGTGAGGGGAAGACAAAGAAAAAGCGTGCAAACCTTGTAATAGGTTTGCACGCTCAATATATATGCTTATGAGATGGCAGATTACAATGCGGCTATTTCATCCTCCGACAAGCCTGTGATTTTAGAAATAAATGCATAATCAGCTCCCTCAGCTTTCATGCTACGAGCATTAGCAAGACGCACTTCTTGACGTCCTTTTTCAAGACCTTCCTCAAGACCTTCTTGACGTCCTTCCTCACGACCCTCTTCACGTCCTTCTTGACGTCCTTCTTCTTTCGCTGCATCCATCACACACAAATTAGTGCGGTATACATTTACACTATTCTCATAACGTTCACGCTCCTCTTTACTAAGAGAAGCCACATCGGCAATTTCTTCTAACTTTTCGAAGACTGCCTTGCGGGCCTTAAAAGGCATTCGTTTCAGTGTCTCCATATTCTTTAATGTATATATCCAACGTTCAAAATCATTCTCACATTCTTCTTCCTCCTTCTGAAAAAGAGGAAGAGCTATAAATATCTGGCGCATTCTGTCAGTGAATAACTCACCCGTATCACGGTCGGCAAGGATGACGTCAGTCCTCAATTTAACACTGCTGTCAAACAAAAAGTTCATAAAGAAAACTCCATATACAGCTTTAATACCGAACCGCCATTCATTCCCTTTCTCAGCCTGTTGCACTATCGCATTAGAAAGATAATAAAGCGCACGTTCCTTAAAATGCAACTGAGACTTATTCTGCATCTCTACGATTATCTTTTCACCGGTATCGGTGCAGCAATAAATATCATAGATAAGACCTCGCCCTTCGTTATACTTAGGCAACTGTTCATTGTTCAAGAATGTGAGATCTGTTATCACCCGTTCACCCTTCAGCAAATCATTTAAGAAGTCTATTAACAAATCCTTAGAAATCTCTTGGCCGAATATTTTCTTAAAACCGTAATCGGTGAACGGATTGATAAATTTTCCCATTGTTGTGTGTTATGTGACAACAAAGATACAGAGAATTATCATAGTTGGTACTACAAACAGCCTTTTTCTCACAGATTAATCTTCACAATATTTATTCTGCTATAAAATAGTAAAAATCTGACTTGTCCTTCTTTTACTTTCCTCATCTAATATTTCTTTCATAACACAATACCTTCATTTACTACATTTACATAAAAAGGGGTCTTAAATAGACGATTCTCCCAAAGCTTCTTCAACATTACTATCGGACTAATCGCAACGCCGGTTTTCAATTCCAATGCATAAAGGGGCAAGGTTATTGCTTCTTCCTGAGCCAATGTCAGTTTCTCTCCTTCAAGCAGAATCAGCAAATCAATATCACTGTCGGAGCGAGCTTCCCCTCGTGCTTCCGAGCCAAACAGAATGGTTTCTGCCGTAGGCGCTATACCATATACTGTTTTTCTAATCTGTTCTATAATCTCTGACCGTCTCATTTTTTAGAGAATTGAGTTTATGTACAAATATAAGCATTTCTCCTCTATAATGATACTAAAACCCGCGTATTTCTTTTACACCAGCTCGTCCGAAGTATACCCCTTCGGCAACTCACGGCAGTTATAGCTTGAAGCCATAATCTCACCATAGGCACCGGCAGAACGCAACGCTATCAAATCTCCGCGCTTCACCTTGTTCAAGTCTATCGCCTTGCCGAATACGTCGGAAGACTCACAGATAGGCCCTACCACATCATACGCCTCCACAGCTTCTTCGGAAGTGATATTCTCTATCTTATGATAAGCCTGATACAGTGCCGGACGAATCAAATCCGTCATACCGGCATCGAGAATGGCAAATTTCTTATTAGCTCCCTGTTTTACATAAAGCACACGGGAAATCAGCGAACCGCACTGCCCCGTTATGGCACGCCCCAGTTCAAAATGGAGTGTCTGATAGGAACGCAATTTCAGGTGCTCGGCATAGGTTTCAAAATAATCTTTGAAGTCAGGTATCGCCTGGCGGTTAGGATGCTTATAATCAATCCCCAGTCCGCCACCTACATTGACGTGCTCGATGCGGATGCGGTGAGACTCCAGTTTATCCTGCAATTCGTTCACACGGTTGCAAAGAGCCACGAAATCGCCCATATCCAATATCTGCGAACCGATGTGGAAGTGCAATCCAATGAACTTTACGTTCTTCATCTCCAGCGCCACATCTATCACATTGTCCATATCCTGCATACTGATGCCGAACTTGTTCTCCGCCAATCCGGTAGTGATGTTGGCATGCGTATGTGCACCCACATTGGGGTTGATACGGAAAGCTACATTCGCAACCTTACCCTTTGCCGCAGCCAGCTCATTGATGATTTCCAGTTCGGGAATGGACTCTACATTGAAACAGAAAATGTTATAATCCAAGCCGAGGTTGATTTCCCAATCTGCCTTGCCCACTCCGGCAAACACTATCTTATTCGTCGGGAAACCTGCCTTGATGGCTGCACGGACTTCACCGCCACTTACACAGTCGGCACCCAATCCGTTCTCACGGATGATGGAAAGCACTTTAGGATTGGCATTTGCCTTCACGGCATAGTGCACGTCAAAGTTGCCATACTTTGCGGCTTCAGTGCGCACACAGGAAAGGGTTTCACGCAACACCTTCGTGTCATAATAATAAAACGGGGTGCGCAACTCACGGAATTTATCTATGGGGAATGTTCCTTTCATATTCTTTATCTAAATATAGTGTATTCTTTGTTCAGTTAAAAAGAGCGCTTTTATCAGGATTGGTAAAAGCGCTCGGGTTGTATCAGGGTTATCTCTTATTCTTCGTTGAACAGTGCATCACTAAGCGACTGCAAGGCTTTCTTCTTGTCGCACTCGCGGATGAGGAAGGAAATGTTGTAGTTGCTACCGCCGAAGGAAATCATTCGTACAGGTATGTCGCGCATGGCATCCAGTGCCTTGGCTTCGAAACCTACGTTTTCCCATTCCAGGTCGCCCACCACGCAGACAATACACATATCTTTATCCACGGTCACCGTGCCGTATTTCTTCAGGTCGTCCAGAATCTCATTGAGGTGCTTCGTATTATCAATAGATACAGATACACCTACTTCGGAAGTACAAATCATGTCGATAGAAGTCTGGTAGCTCTCGAAGATTTCGAATACCTTGCGCAGGAAACCATGGGCAAGCAACATACGGCTGGATTTAATCTTGATGGCCGTGATACTGTTTTTCGCTGCAACCGCCTTGATTTTGCCTTTTTCGGTATCATTGGAAATCATGGTGCCGGGAGCGGTAGGGTCCATCGTATTCAGCAAGCGCACCGGAATATTGGCATACTTGGCAGGCTGTATACAAGTGGGGTGGAGAATCTTCGCACCGAAATAAGCCAACTCGGCAGCTTCTTCAAAATGAAGATGGCGTACGGGAGCAGTCTTATCAACGATACGCGGATCGTTGTTGTGCATACCGTCGATGTCCGTCCATATCTGGATTTCGGAAGCGTTGATGGCAGCACCGATCAGAGAAGCGGTATAGTCGCTTCCACCACGCTGCAGGTTGTCTATTTCTCCGTAAGCATTGCGGCAGATGTATCCCTGAGTGATGTAGATTTCAGCACCGGGGTGCAATTCCAGTTGCATGTGGAGTTTATCCTTGATATATACAGGGTCGGGTTCCGCATTCTTGTCGGTACGCATGTATTCCAAAGCCGGAAGCAAAATAGACTTTACACCGCATTCCTGCAAATAGTAGTTCATCATGGCAGTGGAAATCAACTCTCCCTGTGCCAGAACCACTTTCTCTTCGAACAACGTGAAGAGGTCTTTGGTATATGAACGGATGTAGTCAAAATGAGATTTAATCAACTCCAGACCTTTCTGTTTATACTCGGGAGTGGAATATAATTCATCTACATGCTGTTTATACTTAGCTTCCAGCTTGTTGATAATTTCGTTAGCACCCTCCGGATTCTTCTTGTACAGATAGTCCGAAATTTCCACCAATGTGTTAGTCGTGCCCGACATAGCTGAGAGGACAACTATCTTCTGCTCGCCATCGGTAATCAATTTGGCCACTTCCTTAATCCGCGGGGCAGAACCAACGGAAGTACCTCCAAACTTTAAAACTTTCATCTTCGTTCCTGTATTAAATGATTATATATTATTATTTATTTCTTCTACAATAGGCATCATGCCTGAGTATTCGGAAGTCGCATCCGTTATCTGATGACCTGCACAGCGGTACACCTGTCCCGGAAACTCATGCAACAACTGGAGATTGTGCGTAGTCATCACCACCAATGAGCCTGTACGGCTGATGTTGTGCAACAATCCCACAATGGCGCGTCCGGTCTCTGCATCCAGATTACCGGTGGGTTCGTCCGCCAGGATAATCTCGGGAGAGTTGAGCATGGCGCGGGCAATGACGATGCGTTGTTGTTCGCCTCCCGAAAGCTCGTTAGGGAACTTATAGCCTTTGTTGCCCATGCCTACCTGCATCAACACTTCGCTGATACGGTCTTTTATCTCTGCTTTGTTCTTCCAGCCGGTAGCTTTCAGCACAAAAGCAAGGTTGTCGTTCACCGTGCGGTCCGTCAATAACTGGAAGTCCTGGAATACGATGCCCAGTTTGCGGCGCAGTTGCGGAATATGCTTGCGCTTGATGCGGTTCATGTCATACCCCAATACGACTGCTTCACCGGAAATGACATCCAGCTCGCCATAAAATGTCTTCAACAGACTGGTTTTGCCCGAACCGACCTTACCAATCAGATACACAAACTCCCCCTTCTGCAGCTCGAGGTTCACCTCGTTCAGCACGCACAAGTCTTGTTGGTGTACTTCGACATCCTTATATCGTATCAGCGGCTCGCCCATTCCCAGTTTATTTTTTAATTGTTAATTGTCAATTGTCAATTATTTAGTGTTTCTTCCACGAAGCACTATGACGTACCTGCAATTCGCGTGCCAAATCTTCAATGCTGTATCCTTTGGACGTAAGCAGCACGATAAGGTGGTATATCAAATCAGCTCCTTCATAAATCAGACGTTCGTCAGTTCCGTTACAAGCTTCAATCACGGTTTCTACTGCTTCTTCACCCACTTTCTGTGCCATCTTGTTTACACCCGACTCAAACAGGCTGGTCGTATAAGAGCCTTCCGGCATCTCTTCGTGGCGCTTAGTGATGAAGTCCTGAAGAAGTTTAAGGAACATAACAGGCTGTTCGTTCTTCTCACCCCAACAAGTATCCGTGCCTGTATGACAAACAGGGCCTACAGGATGCACCTGAATCAGCAATGTATCCTGATCACAGTCTTCCTTGATAGAAACGACATTCAGGAAATTACCACTCTCCTCACCTTTCGTCCAAAGGCGGTTCTTGGTGCGGCTGAAAAAGGTTACTTTACCGGTTTCTACCGTTTTGTCATAAGCTTCCTGATTCATGAAGCCCAACATCAGCACCTTAGCGGTGTCTGCGTCTTGTATGATTGCCGGAACAAGTCCGTTCATTTTATCAAAATCCATTTGGGTAATTATTAATTATAAACTATTAATTATTAATTGCTATGCAGGGTGGTGCGGTAATATCCCGTCATCTTTATTGCCTTACCACTTTTTATCACTTTATCGCTTTTACATCACCCGCATTGGTATTCCCTGGGCGCAAAGATACGATTTTAAATCGGGAATTTTAATTTCTCCGAAATGAAAAACACTGGCAGCCAATGCCGCATCTGCTTTTCCTTGCAAAAAGACATCACGGAAATGCTCTTTAGCACCCGCTCCGCCCGATGCAATGACCGGAATAGAGAGGCTGTCGGACATCTCAGCAAGAGCTTCGTTGGCATATCCGGTCTTTACACCGTCGTGATTCATGCTGGTGAAAAGTATTTCTCCGGCACCACGTTCCTGGGCTTCTTTCGTCCATACGAACAGTTCTTTATCTGTTTCCACACGTCCTCCATTCAGATAGCACCACCAGCCTTTTTCGGTCTGTTTAGCATCTACTGCCAGCACACAAACCTGAGAACCAAAGTTTTTTGCAATTTCGTCTATCAACTCAGGACGACGAATAGCAGAGGAATTAATGGAAATCTTATCTGCACCGGCATTCAGCAAGCGGTCTACATCGCTCAGTTCGTTGATGCCGCCACCTACCGTAAACGGAATGCTGATATTGGCAGCAATGCGCTTCACCAGTTCGGCAAATGTCTTGCGACCTTCGAAGCTGGCTGTAATATCAAGAAACACCAATTCATCAGCACCCTGCTCACTATATGCACGCGCCAATTCTACCGGATCACCCGCCTGCCGCAGGTTCACGAAGTTGGTTCCTTTCACTGTTTGCCCGTCTTTAATATCAAGACAGGGAATAATTCTTTTCGCTAACACTTATTTTAATTATGAATTATGAGTGACTCTATTTCTTTCATTGTGATGTGTCCTTCATACAATGCCTTGCCGAAGATAACGGCGGGTACGTCCGCATCTTCCAGCGCATGTATATCATCCATACCGCTCACACCACCGCTGGCTATCAGATAAAGAGCCGGATGTTGCTCCAGCATCTCCCGATACAGTTCAATGGACGGGCCTTGCAACATACCGTCGCAACTGATATCGGTACAAATCACTTTTTGAACGCCTTTCTCCACATATTCTTTCAGAAAGGGGAACAATTCGCAAGCACTTTCATCTTTCCATCCGTTCACAGCTATTTTGCGGTCTTTCACATCCGCACCAAGAATGATTTTCTCACTACCGTAGATATCCAACCAATGACAAAAAAGTTCGGGGTTCTTCACAGCAATACTACCGCCTGTTACCATCTGCGCCCCGTTCTCGAAAGCGATTTTCAGGTCTTCATCGCTCTTCACTCCTCCACCGAAGTCAATAATCAGGGAAGTCTGAGAAGCAATCCGATTCAGCACCGGATAGTTGACGATATGATGAGAAGCCGCTCCATCCAGGTCTACCACATGAAGGCGGCGAATGCCATGTGCTTCCATCTCCTTGGCCACTTCCACCGGATTTTCGTTATACACCTTCTTACTGTCATAGTCACCTTGCGAAAGGCGAACACATTTTCCGTCGATAATATCTATTGCAGGGATCAGCTCTATCATTGATTACAATTCTAAAAAGTTACGCAAAATACGTTCACCTACGCTCCCACTCTTTTCCGGGTGGAACTGGGTGGCATAATAATTATCCTTATGCAACGCCGCACTGAAAGGATGGATATAATCCGTTACAGCCGCCGTACATTCATTGACCGGCACATAGAAACTATGCACGAAATAAACAAACTCAT
Organism: uncultured Bacteroides sp.; assembly: GCA_947071285.1. Taxonomy (GTDB): domain Bacteria; phylum Bacteroidota; class Bacteroidia; order Bacteroidales; family Bacteroidaceae; genus Bacteroides. The sequence continues at coordinate 17,536 of CAMTFK010000011.1, forward strand.
CTTTCGTGAAGCCTTTAAACAAAGCGCTGTTCGTCTCGGTAAGAGTATTCCAGCCCATATGAGGCACTTTATCTTCATGTTTCTGCGAAACAAAACGTTTCACCTCCGTATCAAAAATACCCAGACAATCTGCATCGCCTTCTTCCGAATGACGGCACATCAACTGCATACCCAGGCAAATACCCAACAGGGGTTGCCGTAGCTCTTTTATCAACGTATCCATGCCATTGGCACGCAAAAACTTCATAGTTGTTCCCGCCTCGCCGACACCAGGGAAGATAACCTTGTCTGCCGCACGCAACACATCCTTATCCGCCGTGATTACCGCTTCAACGCCCAAACGTTTCAACGCATAGTCCACCGAATAGATGTTGCCTGCATTATATTTGATAACTGCAATCTTCATGAATCTATATTAACTAAATATCACTGTCTTATTCTTATATGCCAAAACTTTACGTTCAATGTGCTTCTGCACGGCACGAGAGAGAACGATTTTCTCCAGGTCCTTGCCTTTATTGACCAGGTCCTCCACCGTATCTTTGTGCGTAATACGAACCACATCCTGCTCTATGATAGGCCCTGCATCCAACTCTGTAGTCACGTAGTGGCTGGTGGCACCGATAATCTTCACGCCGCGTTCAAATGCCGCATGATAGGGTTTCGCACCTACGAATGCAGGCAGAAACGAGTGGTGAATATTGATAATCCGGTTAGGATATGCATCAATCATCCGTTCTGAAATGACCTGCATATAACGCGCCAGCACAATGAAGTTCACCTTATGCTTTGCCAGCAACTCCATCTCCTTCTGTTCCTGCTCCGCCTTTGTTTCCTTCGTGATGGGGAACAGATAGAAAGGTATGCCGAAACGTTCGGCCACATGTTGCAGGTCGGGATGGTTGCTTATAATAAGAGGTATCTCCACATTCCACTCGCCTGCGGTATAGCGTGCCAGCAAATCAAACAAACAATGTGACATCTTTGAAACAAAGATAGCCATACGCGGCTTGGTATCCGAGAAATAGAGACGGAAAAACATCTCATACTTCTGTGCATACAGCGTTGCAAAATAATCTTCAATTTTCTCTTGCGGTATCAGGAAGTTCTTCAATTCCCACTCAATACGCATGAAAAAGATATTCTCCACATGATCGACGTATTGGTCCAGATAGATAATATTTCCTTTGTTTACCGTTATAAAGTCCGTCACTTCTGCCAGGATTCCCGGTTTGTCGGGACAGTGAAGCAACAGTTTGGCAGTTTTCATCATTCTAAAATATCGTTTTTTATCGTTTGCAAATTACAACTTTCTCGTTTTGAGTTTGCAAAAATAACGATTTATTGCAAAACAACGAAGTTTTCGAGCAAGAAGTTTAAAACAAGCGATGGATTCTTTCGTTTTCACCACAAAAGCCTCGCGATGCCTCGCAACAAACAGCTTTCGAAACTCCTATTTTTTTTCATATTACAATGTGCTCAAAATGAGGATATAAAAGGGAAAGTGATAAAATTAAGCAAAAAAAATTCATCGTAGCTATTGCAGGTTTCAAAGAAATGCCTACCTTTGCAACCGCAATCGAGAGAGATAGCAAATGAAAAATGAAATTCTGGTGCGTTAGTTCAGTTGGTTAGAATACATGCCTGTCACGCATGGGGTCACGGGTTCGAGTCCCGTACGCACCGCGAAAATCGAGAATAAAGCTCTGAAGTTTAACTACTTCGGAGCTTTTTCTTTTTTAGCAGTGTACACCTCCAGCCCCATCAACGCCTGTCACTCCCTGATGATATTCTCGATGCTGTAGTGGTGAAAAGTACTTTCTCAATATTATCGGACGGATAGAATGACCGAAACTGCTGAGTCAGATTCAACTTTAACCGATAGGACCTTCCTCCAATTTGTGCAAATGAGACAACAAGTTCCATACCTTCATAAAAAAGCCTGTAGCCATCCCACTTGCGAATAAATGTACCTCTGAAGTTATGCATATCGGGTAGGTAAAAGGTAAAGTCGCCTTTGCCTTCGGATGTATATTTAAAATAGAGAAGTCCTTTCTTCAATTGCTCGTGCTCTTTTAGATCAGTACTGATTTTCTCTTGAGCTTCCACGGAGCCAACAAAATTCATAGCATAGTCCCCTTCATCTAAACGATAATATTCATAGCGTCCTTTGGCTTCATCGGGTTTTGAGTAAAGACTCAGGGCAAGCAATGTTTTCCGGGCATTCCTGCGTGTCCGTAAATCCCAAAACTTTTTTGTGAACAATTCGTCTAAGCTATAATTAAAACTACCCTTATTTATTATTTCTCCTGCACTCTCCTGAAACATTATCTCTTTGCCAAAGGGCTTTTTATCCGTACCCAATTCTATTCTTTTTTTATATATCGGATCGTAATTATACTTGGTAGCACCACTGTAGGGCATCAGGCTCATTCCTGGTTTCCGAAGAGGTTCTTGCCCCAACGGATAAGGGCTATCCGGCAGACTTGTATCGAAATGGAACTGGTCCTTATAAATAATGGGTTGTTCGGGAAGCTGATTAAAATTAGTACCTATTGACTGAATGGCATTCTTATTTAATTCTATTTCTTCAGAACTTTCTAATATCTTCTTCAAATTCAAGGAATCTTGAGCTGTCCACTGGGCACAACAATCCATTGCATACCAAAGACATGCCATAAACAATATAGCTACTTTAATAATCTTCTTCATACTTAATACCTACATAATTCGAAACAAAGATAGACAAGTGCACGCCTGTCTGCAATAAGTATCGACCAGTAGCTTCTATTAGTAGATAGAACAGTATGATTTAAGGGTCAGAGGAAATAGTTTTTTCAGGAGAAAGGCTATATGAAGATATAAAAGTGTATCTTCGTCAACAGAATGAGATATCGAAGAATAACAACCACCGGAGAAATCCGGGAAAAAAAGAAAGAGCGCAAGCAAACCATATATGTCTGGCTGATAATGATTGCGCTCCTGGCAATACTTGCAGGAATGGGTTACTTGGCCACTCCCAGTACTATATTGCTCCAGCAAACGGCATTTCGGGGTATTAGTTATCGCCCACTTACGGCACTTGTGATGCTTTTCACGGCCATTCTTATCATTGCTATTGGCATACTACTGGCGGATAAATACACAAAAGTCGGATATTACTTAAAAACCATCGCCTGTGGCATTGCCATGGGAATGTTTTTTCACGGTATGGGTATCAATCTGTTACTGAATATGAATCATTGGTTGGCGAACGAGGCTCCCGTCCGCAAAGAGTACAGAGTAACAGAAATCCGTTTTCTGAAGCCCAATAAATCGGCTCGTTATCGGACCATATTGCCTGAATGCAGAATTCTGAAAGCTGTCGACCGGAATAATCCTGACGACTGCCTTTACTTCCACGTTCCCATAAATACACGAGTAGCCATGGGATGCTTATTGCATGTTACAATAAAAAACGGCATCTTTGGTTGGAAAGCAGTGGATGAACTGACGGTAGATTGTAGAGATGTATTATAAGCTTTTTATTTTCTGACATTCAGGACAATAATAAACTGATCCTCCAAGATAGGCTTCTTTCACAATCATGCTGCCACAGCGTGGACAAGGATTCTTCCATGTTTTGGAAGAAAGAATCGTTTTATACCCTCCCACATTTCCATAAAGATCTGTCTGGGTATCACGGCCTCTTTCGGAAGTCATAATCATTAAGGTATCTTTCAGAGATTTAAAAAGCGCCCCTTTCTGTTCATCCGATAGGTCAAGCACTTTCTGCTTCGGATGAATCCCGGCATTGAACAGAATATCCTGCGTTACCCCATTGCCTACACCCGGAATACGTTGTTCGGTAGCCAGCAGAGCTTTAGCCGTCAATGTCTTTTTGGCTGAAGCAAACAATTTCTCAAATTCCGCTTCCGTATAAGCGTCACTCAACGGAGAAATACTTTCACGACTTATTGTATAATATTTATTATCGACAACGCCATCGGGATAGGCACTGATAAAACCATACATGGCAACCGTGAATACAAGAAACGATTCATCTTCAAAGGTCAGCAGCAATTGGTAATTGGCAGGAACTTTATCACCCGGATTATAGTAACGCGCACTCACCCCATCACCGATATTCATTATCACATTAGCCGACAGGTAAAAATCGACAAACATTCCATATCCTTTAGACGACAGAATCGTCTTTCCGACGAGTAACTTTCCATACTCCAGTGGATCGCCGCTATAGAACGTGAACTTATGAGGCTTGGTAGCATTGAACACTTGCGTAATCGTTTTACCACTTAAAACATCATTGGCTTGCTTACTCAGTGTAAGTACTTCTGGCAATTCTAACATACTCTTATATCATTTAGTTATTTATCAATAGGAATATAAATCTCCGTCAGCAATCCCTCAACCGGTGTTTCATCCGGTGCATTAAGATACACCTCAAACGTCAACGGACGTTTCTGATGATACATACTGTAAGGAAACCATTGATTATAAATCGTCTTATAAAATTCAGGTAAATTAGAGTAACTGCCTTTATTCCTGAAAACAGCGTACATCCCTCCGGGAATTTCCCGAAGTAATAATTTCCCTTCGGACTTGACATTCCCTTCAACAAGAACTCCAATATAGAACCGCCGTTGTTCCATTGGTGTAACCCAAGGATTATCCTGACTTATACTTACCAAACGATTATTGAGACCATTCTGCAAATGAACTGCTTTATAATGCAGTAATTGCTTCCAGATTGTAGTGTAAGCATGTTTATCACGAAAAGTATCACCCACTTCTATGCAAACAGCTTTCAGGGTATTGATACGTTTAATTTTAGCCTCAGGCATGCTATCCGGTTCTTGTTTCGCATTGACAGATTTATATTTTTCGCGATAAGCCGACATTGAAATGCCGAAATGCTTCTTAAAAGCCTTTGCCAGACTAAACTTTGTCTGATAATTAGTCTGCCTACCTATCTCTTCAATACTCTGTCCGGTAGTGATAAGCAGATGGGCAATATATTCCAGCCGTAAACGTTGGATATATGTACCTATATTCTCTCCGGTAACATTCCTGAAAACCTTCCGGAAATGGAAGAATGAAAGGTGAACCATCTCAGCCAACTGTTCAGGATCAAGCTCATGAAAGAGATTTTGATCAATATAGGTTCGAACCCCATTGACAGCTTCATAGTGAACATGTTGCGTCATCTCTTTCTGTCGCCAGCGTTTCAGGGTGGGAAGACGCTTGTTCAATAAGGTTCTTAATTCTTGTGGAGTATAGTCGGTTCCCGAATACCAATTGTATTTATCTGTGTATTTCACCCAGATATCCACCATTTCATTCATGGAGATATCCACCGTATAGTTCCCGTCTTTCAAACAATAGTAACAATATTCGTCACTACAGGAATGATTGGCATTGGTACCCAAATACTCTTCCACATCGAAACGGAGAGGCATTCCACAACTCTGGCAGTACTGTTTATCTACGGTTTGATTCATGGCACAAATATACGATGCCTATTCCGGATATGATTATCCAAAATAGGCATCTTTTATGATTTGCTCCTACTTTTCAGAGTAATTGTCTTGATTTCATCTCCAGATACTTGTTTATCACATCAATCGAGAGATTTTCAGGTGTGGTCAATAAGGAATAGATGCCATGCTGTTTCAGCGTAGATACAATCAATCGCTTCTCAAAGGCAAATTTCTCGGCTATGACATGACGATAATATCCTTCCGTATCCTTTGCAGGAGTAGCAATATAGTTTTTCAGGTCCGCATCTTCGAAAAAGACCACAAGCAGACGATGCTGGCGATTTAATTGCTGCAAATACGCCAACTGGCGGTTCATACTGCCCAGACTGGAAAAATTAGTATACAGCACCAGAAGACTGCGTTTAGTGACGTGCTTGTTCAAATGCACACAAAGGGAAGAAAAGTCCGTTTCACCGAAAGTGGTCTGCTGGGCATAAAGATTTTCAAGCAATGTCTGCATGTGTCCTGAGCGCTTGGAAGCCGGGACGAATGTGTCGAAGTGCGCATCGAAAGTCACAATGCCTGCCTTGTCTTCCCGGCGCATGGCTACGTAGGAAAGAACCAGCGAAGCATTTATCGCATAATCGAGCAAAGTCATTCCACGAAATGCCTGCTGCATCACCCGGCCTTTATCTATCACATTATAAATCTGTTGGGAGCGTTCATCCTGATAGATATTTACCATGAGCTCGTGGCGGCGGGCACTTGCTTTCCAGTTTATCGTACGGTAATCGTCACCCTTCACATATTCTTTAATCTGTTCAAACTCGGTATGGTGCCCCACCCTGCGGATGCGTTTGATGCCCATCTCTGTAAGATTGTCACTGATGGCCAGCAACTCATACCGGTGCAACATCAGGTAAGAGGGGTATACTTTGATGTCGAGAGCCTCCCCACAGGTGTATCGGCGGGAAAGCAAACCTATTTTATGGGTAACGAACACACGAATCCGTCCAAAACCATATACTCCCCGACTGGTGGGGCGCAGATTATAACTGATTGACTTTCCTTCATTTGCCAGAAGTTCGGTCCGGAAACATATATTGCGCTGCTGAAAAACAAAAGGGATTTCATCGACAACTTCCACAGAAACAGGATGCGGATAACTGTTCTCCACCCGGATGCTCACCGCATTTTCATCCCCATTGGAGAAACGGTCAGCGCATTGGCGGAATGCCCGGATGCCCCGGATACGATAGAGCATATATCCATCTGCCAGCACCGCCAGGAAGAAGATAAAAAGTGCCCATTGCCCGATCACAAACAACGGGGCAAATACAGTTCCGCTACCCAGCAACAGGATAATCAGAATGAGGATAATATAGAAGCGACGGGTCAGAATCATTTCGGAACTTCCACCTTATCAATCAGGCGTTGCGTTACTTTCACCGGAGAATATCCTTCCATTTCAGCTTCCGCAGTCAGGATAAGACGATGTTGAAGGACACTTGGAGCGACAAACTTAATGTCTTCCGGTGTCACAAAATCACGTCCCTGCAATAGTGCATAGGCTTTGGAAGCCTGCAACATGGCCACGGATGCACGCGGGGAAGCTCCCAGATAGACTGCCTTACTTGTGCGCGTCTGTTGCACAATCAAGGCAATATATTGAAGCAGAGTGCGGTCTACAAACACTTGGTTCATCACACTGCGGAGAGATAAAAGTTCCGCTTTCGTGATGACAGGAGTGACGTCTTCCAGCTTCACCAATGAGGCATTGGTATGATGGCGCTCCAGAATACTCACTTCTTCATCCAACGAAGGATAGTCCATTGTTATTTTCATCAGGAAGCGGTCGAGCTGCGCTTCGGGCAACTTATAAGTTCCCTCCTGCTCCACCGGATTCTGGGTCGCCAGGATTGTATAAAGTTCTCCCATCTGATACGTCGTCCCGTCAATGCTGACCTGGCGTTCTTCCATCACTTCGAACAAGGCTGCCTGCGTTTTGGCAGGGGCACGATTGATTTCGTCCACCAGTATGACATCGGCAAACACCGGCCCTTGATGGAAGTCAAAATCATTGGTTTTCATGTTGAAGACCGTGGTACCCAGCACATCACTCGGCATCAGGTCCGGAGTGAATTGTATGCGACTGAAATCAGCATCAACCAGCCGGGCAACCAGACGTGCCAGCAAAGTCTTCGCTACTCCCGGCACTCCCTCTATCAGCACATGACCATTCGCCAGAATAGCCGTCAGCACCAGGTCTACCGTTTGCTCCTGCCCTACGATGACAGAAGCAATCCGATCTTTCAACTCTTGTATCTTCTCGGAAAAGAGGGTTAAATCCACCCGTTGTTCTGTATTCTCTTCCATAAGTTTCTTTTTATATATGACTAATTATTTCATTCATTTTATCAATGTAGCGCTTCATTTGCTCCACGGAGATATCACATCCACCATAAATCACCGGCCTGACTGTACGGATGAACTCTCCTATCTCTTCCTCATTCATCCCTGTTTTCCGGGCAATTCTACTGAAAGAGCGTTCATCATCCGCTACTTCTTCTATATCCACCTGAATCTCCCTTCTCAATTCTTCTGCAAAATACATGTACTTTTTACGAACCAAATCGGCATGGTCTTTCTTCTGGAAATAAAGAGTGCCTATCAGTTCCGTAAACTCCAACGACTTGTTTTCCGGTTTGCGGATAACCGGTATCGCACGCTGTCTTCTTCGCGCTGTAAACACCATGAAGAGTAGTATGGCAAGCATCGTCAGATACAAAGCCCAGCGAAGCGGTCTCTGCGAGAGGAAATAGCGGAAAGGAGACATCTGCACTTGTGCCGTTTTCTCCATATAGGCCTCGGTGCGGACTATAGGTAGTTCTCCCATTTGCGATAGCAAACGGAAAAGATAAGTAGCATTCTTCCCGTCCAGCACACCATAATTGGTAAAGAGCAGAGGTGTGGAAGCCAGAATAATCTCCCCTTTCCCCCACCGGTACGACATGGCAACCGGAACATGGACTACAGTATCTGAAAAAGTAGAATCCACATCCGTTTCATATATGAATTCATTTACTGAAATATCCTTTACTGCCAACACCTTTGCCGGAAGCGAATCTGTGAGAAAGTAAGACGAACACAGTTGGGGATAGAAATAGAAATTCTGCCGGGGATAAACCGTAGAATCCCCTATCCAGCACAGACTGTCCCTCATCAACAGTGAAGTGGCATACTTCTTCAAAGCTATCGGGCTAAAATAGGAATAACTGTTTCTGAACTTCAAGGTATCTTCCAGTTTATTGCTGAACCATGTACTTGCCAGCATGATCTTATTCCCCCGTTCCGCCATTTTCAGTAAAGCGTCCACATCTACTTCCGATGGCATCCGGTTATTGGCAATAGCCAATATTCCCCGGCAAGACACGGTATCGTTCTGCTCCATTTGGTAGAAAGTTTCCCTGGATAATGAATACCCCATCGGCAGCGAAGCGGACAACAAGCTGTCAAAAACGGCACACCCGAAAGGTTGTTTATCGTAATGGCTGAAAGTAGGATTCCAAACGAATTTCTTCGGCAAGCGACATTCTATTGCAAACATCAACAGCAGAAAGATGATAATCCCAACGATGAACCAATGACTTCCTTTCATGCAGCCCCTCCTTTCTTCACTTCCTCCTGCAAAGAATGCATGATGTGAAACAACGCTTCGGTCGCTTCAAAATTTCCATAACGCACCCGCAGGAAATGATGGGTCAACTGCCGGAAAGCGGGCAACCGCACTTCATTAATGTACTGTGTGGGTGTTTTGTAAAGTTGCCAGTCGATGCGCCCCTCGTCACTGAGTTGCTTTAGCGTCTGCAAATACAATAACCGGACTGCTTCTCTATAATCACGGCGGGAAAGGGCGTCGGCAATCCCTTTCGCAAAATCCACTCCATAAATGGTATCTTCTTCCACCGTATAAGGCAAAGCATTTTTACGGGAATACGCGAATAATTCCGGATGCTTCTTGTAAACGAACCAGCCAACCAGAATAAGGATAAGAATAGCAATGCCTATCAGAATTAGTTCCGAATATTCTTCCGCAAAGTTACTGCCGAATATTTTTTGCATGACTTCTCCGAACCATCTGTTGAACCACTCGAATATATTAATTTCAGGAGCGATCAACTCACGGTTGTAGTCATACGCCGCATCAGACTGCCATACGGCAACCTGCGCGGTGTCACAAACCAATGTATCAGACGGAGAAGTTATCATTTACATTTTAGAGTTTATCGAAATTATCAATATCACTTTCTACCATGATGCTATCCACCTTTTCCGAGGCATGGCCATACTGATAAGCTAATCCTACAAACGAGAAAATCATGGCAAGGTAAGCACCAAATACTTGTACAATTGCCAACAGATAAAGCAAGAAGCTATATCCTACAGATACGGTTGCTTCGGTTCCCCCGCTACTTGTCATAAAAATATACTTCACTGCTGTTCCTATATACCAGGGTATCAGCGTCACACCTTGTAGAATACCGGCAATGAATCCCATAACAAGAGATATCATAAAGATACCTCCCCAAGTGGTAAATCCCAAGCGGAAAGTCTTCTTCAAGGAACTCATGATGCTGATGTCTTCAAGCAGGTAGATAGGCGCCCAAAGGCTAAACGGCACGGCCACGGCTATCATAAACGGGGTTGACAGAATTATAACAATCGGGAATAAGGTGACTGGGAACAAAGCAGCAATGACACCGATAATCAGACTGGCCAACAGCATCAGGACTAATCCGAAGAAGACCAAGATAAACATTCTCTTCACATTATGGAGCAACATAGGCCGCAGCATCCCCAACGTGACACCCTGCAAACGTTCCTCCCGCTCATTATAAGTCCGGATCATCGCATAAACCAATGCAGTCAGCAACACAATGCCTATTATCAGCAGAAGCATATACAGACCGTAATAGGAAAAGAACGACATCAATAAAGTCGAATCAGAGTACATAACTCCACTCTCCATCAAGCCGGACATGCCTAACGTATAAGTCATCAGTCCATTCAAACTTAATGCCTGGACAAGACAAAGCGGTAAAAGCAAATAGGTTGCATACTTCAGCATCAACTTCCAATTCTCTTTTATAAAATCGAAAGATGCATTAAACTTCTCACCGAAAGAACGTTTTACGTACAACGCAATTTTAGGTTTCTCTGTTTCCATGTCGTTTTCTATTAGGTAAATAAATATAGTAGAATAAAATAAATGCCAGGGAAGTAAGAATCAGCCCAAGCCTCAGCGCATCCGGCAATTCGGTGTGGCGGGTGATAAAGCCTTCAATGAATCCTGCCATAATAAATACAGGGATGGTGCCTATCACAATCTTCACCCCTCGTTTAGCTCCCCTCCGGAAAGATTCAAGCCTTGAATAGGTTCCGGGGAACAGCCATCCGTTTCCCAAAGCCAGTCCGGCAGCACCGGCCACAATGATAGCCCAGATTTCGAGTGTTCCGTGCAGCCATACGGCAAGCATGGACTCGCCAAGCAGACCGTGCTGAAAAAAGAAGGTCTGGAAAGAGCCCAGCATGATTCCATTGGCAAAAAGCATATATCCTGTACCGAAGCTGGTTAAGATACCCATTGCAAAGCAATTGAAAGAAACCATGATGTTGTTCAGTGTGATTCCCAGGAACATAGGAACTTCCGAAGAACCGTTATACACTGCCATAGGTTCTCCGTTGGCTATATTATCCAATGTCATATCCACATAGTTATTCCCCAGAATCAGACGGACAAAATCGGGGTCACCCACAGTAGAAATCACCCCGACCGCTACGCTGACAATGAAAATAAGGAATGAAACAAGCAGTTCACGACGCGCATCGTGCATGATCTGCGGTATTTCCTGCGTCCAGAAAGTGATGACTCGCGACCATTTCTCACGTTTGTTCCGATAAATTTTATTATGCAGCGCCGAGGCGAGATTGTTCAGATAAATGGTGATGCGGGAGGTTGGAAAATGCGTTTGTGCAAACGCCAAGTCAGCAGTAAGGTCCGTATATGCGTCGGCAAGCCTGTCGGGAGACAAGCTTGTAGCCTGATCCACCACCTTCTCGGCTTCTTTCCATTTTTCAATATTCCGACGGATGAACGTTACTTCTTTCATGCTTTTCCTAAGGACTTCGGATGAGTTTTGTCTGAAATCGGTAACAAAAATAAGAGAATAATGATATATTTGCAACGAAATACTAAAAATGTTCAATCGGAAATGGCAGAATCTACTATAATCACCGGGCAATTCGTCCGTATCAGCCAAACACCCGCCAGTATTGGCGAACGATTTCTGGCATTAGTCATCGACTATATCCTGATAGGACTTTATGTATATTCCACAGCAACCCTGCTCACCGAACTTTCGGTATCTTCGGATTTTACAATGATTGTTTTTTTTGCAGTCATCTATCTGCCTGTATTATTCTATGCATTTTTATGTGAAATGTTCAACCACGGGCAGAGCCTCGGAAAGAAGCTCATGAACATCCGGGTGGTGAAAGCCGATGGTTCCACTCCGAGCATAGGCTCTTATCTGCTCCGCTGGCTTCTCTTCCCGATTGATGTTCCCGTCACCGGAGGGCTCGGAGTATTAGTGATTTTGCTTACCAAGAACAGTCAGCGGATGGGCGACCTTGCCGCGGGCACAATGGTTATCAAGGATAAGAATTACCGCAAGATACACGTCAGTCTTGACGAATTCGATTATCTGACAAAAGATTACCGCCCCACATATCCGCAAGCCGCCGACTTATCACTGGAACAGGTAAATGTAATCACCCGGACTTTGCAATCCGGGAAAAAAGACCGTGCACGGCGCATCGTGCAGCTTGCCCAAAAAGTGCAGGAGATTCTTTCAATCACACCCCGGGATGGCGGACAGGAACAATTCCTGCAAACCGTACTCCGGGATTATCAATACTATGCATTGGAAGAAATCTGACGGACTCAACTAATCTTCATAGCACAAGAGATTCATAGCTTTGCCATTCTGTGACAAAAGATTTCGCATCTGTGCGGAAAAGCAAAAATCCGCACAATGACCCACACGGCAAGACATCTCCATAAAACACTGATATATAAATAGTTAGAAGGTATCTATTCTTACTGCGATGAACGTCCTGTTCCTCTACGACCAATGGGTCGTTCCTCTACGATGAACGAGGCGATTCTCTACGACAATCGGGGTATTCATTTCTTTTGGAGATACAAAACTATACAAAACATACGTAGAATACACGCTTTTACTTTGGGTCCGGTTCACTGAATCATACTTATTTATTACCACTCATCCTGTGTACTTATTTTTTGTGCGCCCGTATTTATGTATATATGTCCTGTCTGTGTGCATTCTTTCCCTTTTTTAGCTTAAAATGTTTAACTATGATTAACTTCGGTCTTACCGATAGGGATAATCCGAACCCTTTTCCTTTTCTTTATGTTTTCTCAGTTTTTACTCTGTATATTATATGTTTAACTCTTAAAAAAGAAAGAATTATGAAAGAGAAAAAGAAAGCGGTAGAGTTTATCAGCTTCACCGCCTACATGCTCAGTGTGATTAAAGAACTTGAACTTGAAGAGCGTTTCGGCACTGCACATGTATATTTGTACGCGCTCCATGCCTTCACGGGATTTATCGGTGGCGGTGAAATTTTCTTCGGTGCGGTAAACCGCCGTTCGTTGAAACGCTTCGAAAAATACCTTCGCGACCTTATGCGTAGCTGGAACACGGTGTCCACTTATCAACGTGCCCTGCGTGCGGTGTATAACCGTGCCGTGGATGTGGAACTTATTTCCGGTGAGTTCCGCCTGTTCAGTGGAGTGTTCACAGGCGTCAGGTCCGAACAGAAACGCGCGTTGCAGGCCGAACAGATGCATCAATTGCTGGATGAAAGCGTTACCGGAGAACGGCATCTTCCCTCCGGTGTCCTCCAATCGCGCGACCTGCTCTCACTGATGCTGCATTTGCAAGGCATGCCTTTCACTGACCTTCTCCACCTTCAGCGGGATGACCTCCGTACGGATGCCTCCGGGTGCAACCTCTTGAGTTGCCGCCGCCAAAAGACCGGTACGGACCTCAAGGTGCTTATCACCGATGAGGCCATGAGCCTGATAGAGCGTTACCGCAGTTCCGATCCGTCTTCCCCTTATCTGTTACGCTTCTTCGATGGAATACTTGCCGGAAAGGATATTTACCGTGCCTATTGCTATCAACTGCGTAGTTTGAACCATGGGCTTTCCCAGCTTCCCGCTTATTGCGGCTTGAAAGGTGTGAGAGTGAGTTCTTATACCGCACGGCATACGTGGGCCACACTCGCCAAATATTGCCAGGTGCCCGAAGAGATTATTTCCGAGGGATTGGGACATTCTTCACTGGACGTCACACGTACCTACCTGAAAAGTTTTGAAGGGGATGAAATAGCCAAAGCCAATCGAATGATAATTGATTACATATATTCCGGAAAGAAAAAAGTGTGGGGAATGGCATGAAATGCCTGTTACTCCGTAAGTAACGGAAACCAAATTCCGTCACAAAGGTATGTATTTTTTCTTGAAAACAAATTATAAACGATAAAATTAACTGATATTTAGCAGAAAAGCACGATTCCGACAAAACAAACAACCCAAAACAGACATATTGCGGTCTTCCCGACTATGAGAACACACAACATTCTCCCTATCCACGTTTTTCCTTTCACATGGACCTGTGACATTCTACGCCTTTTTCTCACGTATTTTGAATCCAGATGCCCGCCGTGTCCCTATAACGCCTTATAAAATCCGTATTTGCGCGCTTCCGTTACTTACGGAGTAACGTCATCAGACGACTGACAAAAAAACAAAATATTATGCTTACACCATTGACACAGACTGCTATCTCCATGCTTTGCGACATCGAACACGGAGGAACGACAGATACCCAGCCCCACTATGCTCTTTTCATGAACACGGTGTCCGAGCTGCTTCATAAGCTTGAAACCGGTGGCTTGATCCGCTGTAAGGATGCCGAACACAAGGATAAACTCTCGTCCTACGAACTGACCCGCCCTTGCCATGAGATTTCCCTGCTCGACCTTCTTGAAGTCACAGGCGAGCACCTCAACTGTAACCATCCCACCAGTGAGGCGCTTTATAGCCGTTACCAGAGAGCCGCCACCAAATTGGGAGTAATCAATCAGATGACTCGTGTCTACCTGTCCGAAATCAAACTTAATAACCTGTTCTGATATACACGGAGCACGAAAAGGGAACATTTATTATGAAGAAAGAAATACTGACCCTCATCAGTAGCATTTATCTATTCCTGGTACCGTTTGCCGCTTTGGCGGGAAACGTGCCAGATACAGACATTTCACGCCCCTGCGACAGTCTCTGCCGTGAGCCTCTATTTCTATATTTCCGCTTCAACAAGGCATTGGTGGATGAGAGTTTTGCTGACAACAGTCATACGCTCAGTGCTTTTCATAATTTGTTTTCCGATAGTGTTTCCTCTTCTTATATAGATACTATTTTTGTCACGGCCTATGCTTCACCCGACGGGAATACGGCGTACAATAACCGTCTTGCCCACCTTCGTGCCGAAGCTGTGAAAGAATACCTGATCGGTAGATTTCCGCACCTGGGAAGCCATTGCATTTATGCCTGTTCGCAAGGTGAAGATTGGAGCGGTTTGCGCCGCCTGGTGGGTGAAGACATGAATGTGCCCAACCGTACGGAAGTTCTTGAAATTCTGGATAATGTGAAAGATTACTCCCGTTCAAAAGCTTTGTTGAAGCAGTTGAATTGTGGGTATGCTTACCGATATATCAGCAGGAATATGTTACATAAACTACGTAATGCGGCAGTTTGTACATTGAGGATAAAAAGTATAGGAGAAGTTACTGTTGCTGAAAAGATGAAGGATAAGAGAATGGATATTATAAAGGAAAAAGGTGCTGCGCTGTGTACGCGGGCGAATGATTATTTGCCCCTACAAGCCAATCATTCCCTGCAATCTTATCTCCAACCTTATTTTGCGCAATCATCTCGCCCCTCCATCCGCCCCCTGTTTGCCCTAAAGACCAACCTCTTGTTCGACCTCGCCCTTATCCCAAACCTCGAACTTGAACTTCCCTTAGGCAAACGCAACCGTTGGTCCCTCAACGCCGAATGGATGTTCCTCTGGTGGCTCCTCGACAATGACAAATACTGCCTCCAAATCCTTTCCGGTGGCCTCGAAGCCCGCTACTGGCTGGGCAACCGCACCACGCACCGTATCCTCGCCGGACACTTCCTCGGCTTTTATGCCGGTGGCGGCAAATACGACCTGCAATGGAAAGAGGACGGTTATCAGGGTGAATTCTATATCGCCTCCGGCATCAGCTACGGCTATTCCACCCCCATTGCCCGCCGCCTGAACCTCGAATTCAGCATCGGCATCGGCCTGCTCCGCACCAGCTACGAGCACTACCACGCCATCAACAACTACCGCACCCTGCTCTGGCAGAACGACGGCAACTATAGCTGGCTCGGCCCTACCAAAGCCAAAATCTCCCTCGTCTGGCTCCTCGGACAAAAACGGAAAGGAGGAGAGAAATGAAGAATAGAGTTCTATTATCCCCTCTGTGCCCTCTGTGGTGCATCCTGTTTTTGCTCTACAGTTGTGACCGCCGTGAAATCACCTACTACGCCGAAGCCGAATTTGAAATCCGTATAGACTGGCACAACTCCGGACTCGATGCGGAAGAATCCGGCAACGGTGCCACCGCCATCTTCTACCCCCAAGACGGCAGCGCCCCGAAAACCGTCCTGATGGGCGACCGTACCTATGAGAAAGTCCGCTTGCAGACAGGCCGCTATGACGTCCTCGTCTTCAACCGTTCGTTCACCGACTTCGGTTCCCTTTCTTTCCGTGGCGATTGCTACCGCGAACTGGAAGCCTACGCCCGCCATGTGGAAACCCAGACGGACCCGGAAACCCGTACCACCACCCGCGTCATCGTCAGCTCCCCCGAGAAACTTGCCGCCGATGTGCTGGAAGACTTTGAAGTCACCGAAGAGATGCTGGGCAATTACAGTACCTCGTCGCACTCCCTTAACCGCTCGTCGGACGCCTCCGGTGCATCCGGAGAGTTCACGCTTTCCTTTACCCCCCGGAAACTGACCCGCGAAGTGAAAGTACAAGTCAACGTCATCGGACTGAACAACATCCGCAAAGCAGCGGGCAGACTGACCGGAGTGGCCGAATCGGTAAACCTTTCCACAGGCAAAGTATCGGCTGAAACCGTTTCCCAGCAATTCTCCCTGGACGAGATAACCTTCACGGAAGGTTCACCCTTCGACGGTACACTGACAGGCTACTTCAACACCTTCGGCTTTGAAACGGAGATTCCCCGTCAACTGCACCTGCAAGCCCTGCTCGTGGACGGCAAAACCACCGTGAATGAAACCTTCGACATCACCGCCCACGAACTGGAAGATGAAGGCGGTCGGCTGGTGCTGTACATCGAAGTCACCGCTCCGCCCATCGCCGATGTGAAGCCCGAAGGCGGTTCCGACTCCGGCTTTGATGCAGATGTGGAAGACTGGGGCGACGAAGAGGAAAGCGAACTCCCTTTGTAGGGGTGAATCTATTGATTATTGAAACAATTAATAAACACATATATCATTTAAACTGTTAAAATTATGAAGACAAAAGATTTATGGATGGCGATAGCAGCCCTTGCCGTGACAGGCTGTTCGCAGAATGAAATTACGGAGATAAATCCGGAGACGAACCCGGCAGTGGGGTTCAGTGTGTACACAGGAACACAGACAAAAGGTACAGTCACTAATAATGAAGCGACCGGCACCGGTATCAAAGCCAAGGGCTTCGGAATATTGGCCTACTACACCGAAACGGATAATTTCGGTAGTGGAAGCCACGCTAATCCTACTCCCAACTTTATGTGGAATCAGAAAGTGGAATGGAAAGCATCACCGGATCGTTGGGAATATACTCCTGTGAAATACTGGCCTAATACGCCCAGTGAAAAACTCTCGTTCTTTGCTTATGCGCCTTATGAAGCAAAACCTGCTGGAGGAACCAATTATATTAAACTATCTGACCAAACCACTGGTGGTTACCCCACAATAACCTTCACTCTGCAAGATGCAGCAAACAATATGACCGACCTTGTTGTAGCTGATGCAAAGGACAAAAAGAAAGAAGATGGCAGCGTCAGCTTTGCTATGAGCCATGTACTCTCACGTGCTCTATTCCAGGCAAAACTGTCGAGCGAAATAGATGCGAACACAGCCATATTTATTACAAGCGCTAAGCTTCTGGGGAATACAAGTGATGTTACCACTGGATTCTATAAGACGGCAATTTATAAATATGAAACCAGTACTTGGGACTATACAAGTGCGACTAAACAATCCTCTGATTATGATTTGGAATCAATTCTGAATAAATCTAACGCCTCGTGGGGAGCTGGTAGCGGTAGTGCATACACCACATCTTCTATTCAGGTTACTACCACCGCTGCAGAGTTATTTAAGAAAGAAAACTCTACCCAGCAATATCTCTTCCTTATTCCTCCCACAGCTACCGGCATCACTTCCACAGCATCCGTCAAAGTGGAACTTACTTACGATATTGTAACCAAGGACGCAGCAGTGGGCGGACATAGCAAGACTACTTCCACAACTATAGTAACCCTGCCTGAAGGTGGACTGAAGCCAAATACGGCCTACAAGTATATCTTTACTATCGGTCTGGACAAAGTGGAAGTGGCAGCCACCGTGACTGACTGGAGTGCTGACACCGAAGTCACAGTATCCAACACCACAGCAACGCCGGATGCTGCTTCTATCAAGAGTGCCATCAGTATACTAAGTGCCATGAAGAAGACAGATCCATCTTGCAAGAACTTCACCGTTTATGTAACAGGATCTGTTACTGGGGCTACTACTATTGATTTGACTGGCATGACTACGGATAACTTTGCCATTGGTGATTGTATCGATTTGGATTTTGGAAAAGTAACTGGAATCTCAAGTTCTAATACTATTACTTTTAATAATGTTCCTTCAGGTTGGGCAGCCACACCAAGCACTGCATTGACAAAAGTCGGCAAGATTCAGCTTAAAAAGAATTCATAAAAGCTACAGGCCGGGCAGGGTTGAACCTCCCTTCCCGGTCACCACAGTTAAACAAAAAAGTTAACACCTCGTTCTTTGACATGGTGGAAACGAAAAGATTATGAACGCGAACTCTAATATTTGGATCATAGGATTGCTTTCCCTCTGCCTGTCGGCATGTGGAGACCACTCATCCCCCGCCGGAGACGAACCGTCCGTCCCCGTCCCCATCGGCTTTTCTTCCGATGTGCCCCCGCAGGAAAAAGAGCAGACCAGAGCAACAACGGATGCCATCAGCAGCATGTACGTCTTTGCCTCCTACACTCAAGCTGTCGACTGGAAAACTACCGACATCCCCAACTTCATGTACAAGCAACTGATGATTAACAGCAGTGGCTCCTGGACCTATTCCCCCTTGAAATACTGGCCCAATACCAACGACGAGAAAATCAGTTTCTTCGCTTATGCCCCTGCGGATATAACCAATCTTACCCCCTCGGCCGCCAATGTGAGCGGACCCAAACTGACCTATACCCTCCCTCAAAAAATAGCTGACCATCAGGACCTGCTTGTAGGCAGTTGCCTGAATCGCAAGAAAGGAAGCGGCACCGTTTCCTTCACCATGAAACATGCTTTGACGCAGGTGAAGTTCAAGATAAAGAAAGATGCTTCGGAAGGGGCAACCGTCAACCTGACCGGCTTGAATGTTCTTGCCCCCGGCACAGGCACACTGAGCTTCTCAACTACCGAAGGAAGTTTCACCTGGACGGACTATAAAACGCCCTCGGTCTTTACAACAGAAATATCACCCTCCGTTTCCCTTACGAACTCTGCAACTGAATTCGGCCCCTTCTTCTTGTTCCCCATCGGTGATCCCTCCCCGCAGGTCACCCTGAAACTAACTTACACCCTTACAAAGGCTTCCGGCAGCAATACCGGCACCTCCGTTCCCATCACTTCCGCCATCGCCCTGCCCGCCACCCCCGTATGGAATTCCGGCAGCAGCATTATCTATACCGCGTCTGTGATGGACGACCGTCTGGAAATTAACAGCGTCACCGTCACTGACTTCGGCAACGGTACTGAGGCAGGAACCGATATTCCGGCCACTTAAAAATAGAAACCTAAAATGAGATAAATATGAAAGGATTCAAATACCTGTCTTTCTTGCTTCTTCTTCCGGCATCCTGCAACAACGACATCCCCGTTCCGTCTCCCGTTGAGCAGGATTCGGACGTGCTCCATGTCCTTTCCGTAGGCATGGACGAGGCGGCTACACGAAGCATCGTGACCACCGACAATCTAAAAACAGTCGGCGAAAAAATCGGTGTCTACGCCGTAAATTCCGACCAGACGGAGTACCATCCCCTGCATGGCGGCAGCAATACAGCTATCTACCAATGCGATGGCGCCAACTGGAATGTCGTTGCTGCTGATGACAGCAAACTGCTCCGCCTCCCTTCCGGCAGCACGGTCAATGTTTCCGCCTTCTATCCCTCCACACTCACGCCTGTATATAAGAGTAAGAACGAAAGTTATGTTTCCGGCATTCATATTCTTGTTGAAGACGACTTTGCCGCATCGGCTCAGACCGACTACCTGTATGCCGAACCGGTGACAGGCATCAACACCGCCAAACCCAGTGCAACGTTCACCCTGAAACATGCCTTGTCGAAGCTAACCTTCAGAGTTTATAAAGATGCCACTTTGACGAAAGCCACCAACCTCTCCGCCTTGAAGATCATCGACGACTCGTATAAGCTGCAGGCAGGTACGGGCAAGATGATGCGCCTGAGCAACGGCACCCTGCAAGGTTTGAGCGGACAGCCGACTGTCAACCTGACCGCAACAGCGGATCAGGTGCAGGAAATAAAGACAAAAAGTACCACTTCTGCCACTGTTACTACCGCCACAGCCTACTGCCTGCTGGCCCCCGCCCCCAATGTGGAATACCTGTCTTTCCAACTGACTACCGTTGAGGCTGATACGGGCCAGGAACAAACGTTTCTGACGCAGCGAACCGATATGCATTCGCATCGTTGGACGGCAGGGCAGCATCTGATAATCAATATTGTGCTGAAAGGCATGGAGGCCATTGTGACAGGCCTCGCAGTCTACGATTGGGAAGATTATACGGATACCAATTTCCCCATCTGATATACTCCTATTCTGCATTACTTACTAAACGATACGGAAAAAATGAATATGAAGAGATACTATTACCGGTTGATAGGCCTGGCCTTCACCTCCGTGCTCCTTGCCGCCTGCACGCAGCAGGACGAGCCATCGTCCGAAAGCGGTGGACAGAGGTTGACGATTGATTTTAACTTTACCGGCGCGGGGGTAACGGTTGCCCCCTCTGCCACGCGCGCCGCTGCCGTCACGGACATGAAGGCGGGCACGGAGTTCATCGTGCGAGCCTATACCGGCGCCATTTTGGTGGATGACGGCATTTATAAAATAACGGCTGACGGCAGCGGAAAGCTGGTATCG
Organism: uncultured Bacteroides sp.; assembly: GCA_947071285.1. GTDB lineage: Bacteria > Bacteroidota > Bacteroidia > Bacteroidales > Bacteroidaceae > Bacteroides. The sequence goes on from CAMTFK010000011.1 coordinate 38,668, forward strand.
GAACCCACCGATGCCGGAAATTCGCTGAGCCTGACCCGCGGCACCTATGATTTCTATTTCATTTCCTACTATCCGCCTGAATCTTCCACTCCGGAATGTCCGACAGTGAAAAGTGACAATACCGTTGAAGTGGATAACGGAAAGGATTTCATCACCACATCCATTCAAGGCATGAAAATACAATCCGACTACGACGGGCAGGTCACAATGACCATTCCGATGGCGGCATATCCTTTCTCGCATCTTTGTACACGGGTGAAGGCCACGCTGGAGATTCCGACAGAACAGGTGGTGGCACCCACAGCCATTGAGAAGATTTCCATAACGATGGATAACCTGCCGGGGAATGCCACTTTTACCTTTCCGGGAACAAGCTTCACAGGATATGGAGGGAGAGCGGATGAGAATAAAGTTTCTTTGCTGGCATGGACTGAAAAGAAGAAAATTACCGCTGCTGATGCCTCCGACGGATTCCTGGCGAGATATTCGTCGGCCGACGGTTTTGTGATCCCACTGAATGACAAGGAGCCCTTGAAATTTAATGTTGTGATGAATGTCTATTATAAAAATTCCACTAGTGGTGAAGTCTGTAAGAACTTCACACAATCCCTTGAACTGACCAAAGCCCTGCTTCCCGGAAAGTCCTACAACTTTGTGTTCACCCTCTCTTACTATGGTGATTATACACCTGCCGACCTTACGCTGAACGTTCAGGAATTTACGCCCGTTGTGTTGAAGCCCGGTGGTGCAGGGGGAGATGACAATTAAACTGCGGGGTCCCCTGGTAGTACATAAAACTTATTTGAAAACATATGATACGAAACCATTGTAAATTGAGTTTATACCTTCATGCCGTCCGGTTGCTGCCGGTGGTCGGTGTACTTCTGTTGGCGGCCTGCAGTGCAGACGCTCCGCCTGTTGCCCCACCGTCGGACGGGCCGCTCCATCTGAGTTTGCGGCTACAGGTGCCCGAACAAATGACCGTCTCCACTCGTGCGGCGGTGAACCCTACGTTGAAGGGCATAGAAATAAAAAATGTGAGAGCCATCCAGTTCGGAACGAATAATACTGCCAACAAATATTATTCCGATGCAGATGGAACCGGCAATTGGTTTAAAGTAGAAAACGAAAGCGGTTTAGTTGTGATTGCTACCGGAGAAAGCGATTTTCTGAATGAGACCGGTAATATCTATATCATAGTGAATGGCAGCGATACCGATGCTTCTTTGACTAAAACGGATATGACGGAAAACGACCTGCAAACCGCCGCTTTGTCACTTACCGGCTTCTCTACCGCCGGAGAACCTCAGTTATTGGTTTATGGTCCCGTGAAATTTACCGCACAATCAGGTAGCGTCAAACCCGTCGCCATGCTTGCCCGCATGAAGCGCGCATACGCCAAGGTCACCGTTGATTATACGATGCATCCCGGCGTCTCCATCACTTCGGTGGAGGTGCAGAACATGCCGCCTGCCATCTATCCCTTCACGGCGGCGGGGAGCACCACGCCGAGAAATAACACGTATCGGACGGAAGTGCTCGGTTCTACGGAAACCGCCGCGCCCTTGCCCGCATCCTTCACCTTCTACATGCCCGAGAACCTCCGCGGAAACGGCAGCGCCACCACGGAAAAGGACAAGAACCGAACGGAATACGGACCGAAAGAAACCGTCTCCGGCAACCCGGTGAATTGCTTGGATTACTGCACCTGCATCGTCCTGAAAGGCACATACAGCTATCCCGATGTTACGGGCACCGACCCCATCAGCGTGGAATATCGCTTTTACCTCGGCTCGGACATGGTGCAAAACTACGATGTGGAACGGGGCAAGCACTATCAGCTTACCGTAGACCTGCTGGGCGCCAACAGTGCCGACGCCCGCGTGACAATCACCGATAGCAACGTGTTTGCCGTGGCCGATCCGGACAATGTGGACCATACCGACGATATTATATTCTGATTAAAAACATACTGACCATGAAATATTCTTTTAAGCAAGTAATTTTCTTATCACTGGCAAGCCTGGCAATCACCTCCTGTTCCGACAACTGGCCCGGAGATACTCCCCCTGCACAACAGGAGGACGGCGTTCCGGTGGAACTCTCCTTCGAACTGGAAGACGTAGCCGATGCTTACGACCTCTCCCCGGAAAATGCCGTGACACGTGCGGTCGCAAGCAAAGGCGCTTTCGACGTACAACTGCTGCCCGATGGCGCGCAGACACGCGCACTCACAAACGAGGAGGAGAACCTGATAAAAGCCAAGCCCACTCAGCTCGCTTCCGTGGTGGTGATACAAAAAACGTCGAAGAATGCAACAAGAGCCATTACTTGTACAAACATTACCTTAGCTACAAAAGTTACACTGTCGTCATTGGTAGAAGACACTGATTCCGAAATAACCATATTTGCCAAACCCGGCGTTAACAACATCACAGCGGATAATTGGAGCTCCTATGAAATTAAGAAAGCAAATATTCAGGCTGTGACTTCTTCGGACCAGATTGCCAACATGCCCTATCTCCTGCGTCTGAAACACGTGAAGATAGTGCAAAGCGGGAGTAACTACATCCTTCAAAGCGTTACAGGCCATGATGTCCGCCTGCGGTTGCGTCGTCTGGCTTCCCGACTGAATGTGACGTGGGATTATAATGTACCCGGATACAACCTTCAGGAAGTCTCCTTACAGAACTATCCAATGGATTATGCGGCATTTCCGTCGGAAACGGAGAAGATTTACCCCAGTATTCTTTCACAATTTTCCAGTTACAAGGCTACGAATGATGAACTTGCCGCGAGGGGCTTCTCTTGCTGGATGCCGCGCAACATCCGTGGAACGGTAAGTATCTCTTTGCCTACCCACAGGGGCAGGAAGAAAGCCCCTGTCGGCAGTTCCTTTTTGCGCTTTGTGGCGGTAAATCAAAATAATCCCAAGAAGCAGCTGATGTATCGCGTCTATCTGGGCGCCAACATCACCAGCGACTTCAATGTGTACGATAATACCAATTACACCTATCACATAAAGTTCAACCACTCCGATGGTGAGTCGATTTCATTAAAAGATGAACGCGTAGACTATCAGAACGGTATATCGGCAAGCGAGGACAATAACTCGCCTGTGCCCACCTCCAACTGTTTCATGGTGGAGCCGGGCGGCAGTTTCTATTTCGATCCGTTCGCTTTCCAGACAAGCGCCAATCCTTCGGGCAGCAATGAGTTACTGAAGACTTGGTGCCAGTCTTCCGGAATCAGTTATGTAAAGTTATATTGGCAGACAAAAGAGCAGGGGGACATTGGCGAACCGGTGATGGGCTATGCCAATTCGGAAACGGATCACACTAACATTGTCGACATAAAGCCCGTAGAGAGTGGACGGGATTTAGTACTGAATCCGGCAACGGATGTCGGGCAGTGTAACATCTACTGCCGCGTGAATCCGGGCACCACGGGAGGCAGCGGACTGATTGCGGCATATGATAACAGTAATAATGTTTTATGGAGTTGGCATGTATGGGTGACGGATTATCAACCGGATGCTACGGGGAATGCCGAGGTACTGGATGATGAGAATAAGAGGAAACTAAAATTCTCCTCAGGCCAGCTTCCCATGATGGACCGTAACTTGGGGGCAATGACGGGATATGTCGAATTTCCTCCCGGCCAGACTGAAAGATTCAGAACTCATGGTTTCCACTATCAGTGGGGCAGAAAAGACCCTTTCCCAAGTAGTTACTCTAATAAAGCAATTACCAGTATAACCCTTTCAACAACAGTAACCGAACCGGTTGACGGTTTGCTGAATTTGTATAAAGCTGACGGGATTACTTACTTGCCGTTCTCATATAAAGCTGATTTTGCAGATGGCTATCAGACAGCATATAGAGAGCCACAGACTCTTTTTAAGAGCACAGATGCGTCTAATACCAATAGGGTATACTGGCTTACTTCTAAACCTAAGGATTATAATATAGTTTGGGGTACCAAAAAGACAGTTCATGACCCATGTCCAGCAGGTTGGAGGGTGTCGCAATTGTCAGAGTATGAAGTATTAAAAGGAAAAAATAAAAATGTACAAAATGGCGGAATGTTAATTACTTATAGTGGAACGGAAAAGACATATATTAGTCTGACCGGATATTACATTGACTCTAATAAGTTCAATTACATTGGACAATATTCACTATTGTGGTCAGGTACCCATAATGGCGTTGCTACCGGTAAGTCTATAGGGTATTTAAATTGCACGAGTGGCAACGTGATCGCATCATACGTAACAGGTCACGAGCGTGAAGCCATTACCCTTCGTTGCACACAGGAAAGTGAAAAATAGCAGATATACTCTCGTCCCGGAAATCTGTACGAGAGTATCAAAGCTGAATAAAAGAATGCAAATTACACGAATAACGAATCATATAAGCCCTGATTATCAGAAGCCTAAAAAACATTATTTGTGTAATTTGTGTTCTAATCTTTATTTTGATACACCTTCGTCAGGGATTGAATATCCCCGCCTAGGCATGTATCTTTGTACTATTAATGTGAATCAGGAGTTAAAACAGATTCATAACAGTGCAGAAATGAAGCAAATGATAAGCGATACTATCTTAATTCT
>CAMTFK010000012.1 GCA_947071285.1 uncultured Bacteroides sp.
CCGTGATATCGCTTAGCGTATCAGCGCAAAATGTAACCGTAACAGGTACTGTGACGGACAAAACGGGAGAAACCGTTATCGGCGCTTCCGTAGTACAGAAAGGGAATACCGGTAATGGTACTATTACCGATATTGACGGTAAATTCACCCTTAGTGTTCCCGCAAATTCCACATTGGTATTCTCTTATGTGGGAATGACTCCTCAGGAAATAGCATTGAAGGGCAAAACTACAATTGATGTAGTAATGGAAGATGATGCACAAGCCTTGGATGAAGTAGTGGTTATTGGTTATGGTACAGCAAAGAAGAAGGATTTAACAGGTGCGGTTAGCACAGTGAAAGGATCGGAATTAGCCAAAGTGCCTGTTACCAACGTAGCAGAAGCATTGACCGGTAAATTGGCAGGTGTACAAATTACAACAACCGACGGTTCACCGGATGCCGAAATGCTAATCAAAGTACGTGGTGGTGGTTCTATCACAGGTGATAGTTCTCCTCTTTATATTGTTGATGGTTTCCCCGTATCAGGTATGGGGGATATTTCTCCATCAGATATTGAAGACATTACAGTATTGAAGGATGCAGCTTCTACTGCAATTTATGGTGCACAAGGTGCCAATGGTGTTATTCTGATTACTACCAAAAGTGCCAAGGGAGGAAAGACTGTTGTTAGTTACAATGGTTACATACAAGGAAAAAGTATCCGCAATACCCTTGATGTAATGGATCCCTATCAATTTGTAATGTACAACTACGAAAGACAAGCACTCAGAGGAGCCTCTTCCATCAAAAGTTTTGAAGAGCGCTATGGTGCTTATGGTGACTTAGATCTGTATAAATACCAGAAGGGGCACAATTGGCAAGAAGAAATGTTCGGCAATAATGAACTTTCTCAATCCCATAACATCAGTGTTACGGGCGGTAATGAAAAAACAAAATTCACATTAAGTGGAACTTATGCCAATGATAAGAGCTTAATGGAAGATAATGGCTACAGACGTTATAACATGAACTTCAAGTTGAAACATGAATTATACAAAAATCTGAATATGGATTTTGGTGTACGTCTTGCGGATACAGAAACTCAAGGTGTAGGTACTGGTGGTGGTACATATAAAATTCGTTCTTACGATGCTTTAATGAAAGCACCAGTTTACGGTCTATATGACCAAATCGATATTGATCCGAGTACATTGCCGGAAGATGAATATCAAGAATATATCAATGCTACACGTTCTCTGAAAGACCAAGTCAATGACTACTGGAGAAGAAAGAATGAACGTCGCTATAATTTCAATGCTGCAATAACCTGGGATATTGCCAAAAGTTTCAGCTATCGTGCTGAAGGAGGTTATGATTATACATTCAACCAACAAAAGGACTGGTATGGTCCGAAGAGCAGCAAGGCCGTACAAGACGGTGGTGAACTTCCTATGGGTGAATGGTCTAAGAAAGATTCCTGGAAACTACGTGGTGCACACACACTGACATGGAAACAGAACTTTGCAAAAATTCATGATGTCAATATCATGCTTGGTCAAGAATACGTTGCTTCTAATAGTGAAAGCAATAACATGATCGGTAAATTCTTCCAAGAAGATATTTCACCAGAAAAGATGTTTGCAAGTATGGCAAACAACTCTAAAGCGACAGGTGCTCAAACAATATCTTCGACCCTTGGAAAGGAAGACAGAACAATTTCTTTCTTCGGACGTGCTAACTATAGTTTATATGATAGATACTTACTGACAGTAACTATGCGTGCCGATGGTTCTTCTAAATTCTCCAGAGGTAATCGTTGGGGATATTTCCCTGCTGCAGCTTTGGCATGGCGTATTATTGAAGAACCGTTCATGGAAAGTACAAAGGAATGGATGTCCAACCTGAAGTTACGTTTTTCTTATGGTACTGCTGGTAACAACCGTATTGGCGACGCCATGTACGAAACAACATATAAAGCATATTCTGGAGGGAAATACTATGGACAAGGAGGTGAGCAAAATCCTCACTATACATTGAACAACAACCAGTTGGCTAACTCAAATTTGAAATGGGAAACAACTATCACACGTAACGTTGGTTTGGACTTTGGTTTCTTTAATGAAAGACTCTCCGGTAGTATCGATTATTATTGGAATACTGTAAAAGACTTGCTGATAGAAATGCCCATTACTGCTATTGGCTACACCAGTATGCAACAGAATCTTGGCCAAACATCCAACAAAGGTATTGAACTGTCATTGAATGCATCTATTCTCCAAAAGAAAGATTATTCCTTAAACTTCAATTTCAATATTGGCTTTAATAAGAACAAGGTAGACAAATTAGCCGATGGCGTAAATTCCATGTCATTTAATTCCGGAGCATTTTCTTCTGATATGCGCGGCCAAGACGATTATCGCGTAATAGTAGGCCAACCTTTGGGATTAGTATGGGGATTTGTATATGATGGAGTATATGGTGTGGATGATTTCGTAACCTATACTGATGCCAGTGGCAAAACACAATTCCAATTTGACCAGTCAGGCAATTATATTCTTAAGGAAGGTGTAGTAGATAATACCTATATGACAGCCAGTTCTTACGGAGGTTTACGCCCAGGAGCCATGAAATTGAAAGACTTAGATGGTGATGGTAAAATCTCAGAAGACAAAGACCGCACTATCATTGGCAAAACCCAACCTAAGTTTACCGGTGGTTTTGGCTTGAATGCAACTTATAAATGGTTCGATTTCTCTGCAAACTTCAACTTTGTTGTTGGTAACGATGTATATAATATGGATAAGATGGTATCTTCTCAATCCTATCGTAACACATACGCTAATTTACGTGCAAACATGGCACCTGTCACTTTGGGAGGCAAAGCCTGGACATACTTAGACCAAGCAACAGGTACTATTGTTACAGACTATGAAACATTAAAGAGCATGAATGCTAATGCAACGTACTGGTCTGCTACTACAATGTCTGACAATAACCCTGTACCTACATCTTGGGCGGTAGAAGATGGTTCGTTCCTCCGTCTGCAAAACTTAACAGTTGGTTTCACCCTACCTAAAGATTGGACAAAGAAATTTGCATGCAGTCAGCTTCGTTTATACTGCACTTTGAATAATGTATTCTGTCTGACTAATTATTCAGGATATGACCCTGAGGTTAGCACAGCTATCCGTAACAGCAAGACCAGTGGTTTAACTCCGGGAGCAGACTTCTCTGCATATCCCAAATCATTCTCTTGGACTGCCGGTGTGAATATTACATTTTAAACAGATTAAATAATATAGAAAATGAAAAAGAAATTTTTATATATAGCAGCTTTAGTTGCCGGAATGTGTTTCACTACCTCTTGTGAAGACATGTTGGATACTAAATCCCTGTCCACCGACAACTTGGAGTATCTTACCTCCAATCCTACTGACGCCCGTAAAATGTTAGCTCATGTCTATTCATATTTCTGTGAAGATACTTATACTTCACGTATGAGTACCAACTGGATGCAAAACACTGACATTGAAGTGGGATTCATTACAAAGGCGCAATCTGAAAACACTGACCGACGTGGTGTTTGGTGTCTGAATATGAAGCAATTTAATGACATTAAGAATTGCTGGGATAACAGTTTTAAAGCTATAGACTTTGCCAATCAATGTATTCAGGGTATTGAGAATAGTGATATGTACAAAGAAGGTAATAAAGACATGAAACAGCTTCATGGAGAAGCATACTGCCTGCGTGCATACTGGTATTGGTTAATGTGCAACTTCTGGGGAGACGTCCCTTTTGCAACAACTCCTACAACTGCCGAAGATATGCACAATGACCCTCGTACTGATAAAAATATCATTTACTCTCATCTCATCCAAGACCTTATCAATGTAGAAGGAGAGATGCAATGGAGTGATGCATTGACAGTGGAATACATGAACCGTGATTTCGCACTGGGCTTTATCGTAAAATTGGCAATGTTCCGTGCCGGATACTCTATGCAGGCTGATGGAACTATGGCCCGTTGTACACAGACAGGAGAAGAGTACTCAGTGACATACGTCAATGAAAATGGAATAGAAGCTACTGCAAGCAGTGCAGATGACTATTACAAAGTAGCCAGAGCATATGCTCTTAAGCTCATCAGCTTAAAAGACCGTAATTTGAATACCAACTTTAAAGAAATCTTTGATAACCAAATAAATGGTTGTAACCCCGGTAATAGTGACGTACTTTTTGAAATGGGATTTGTTCCCAATTCGGGTGGCGACATAGGCTGGTGTCATGGCTTAAGTGTTGTAGACGGTTCAAAAGGTGCTGGAACAACATACACCAACTTAACTCCGAATTATGTTTGTTCTTTTGATTCACAAGATCAACGTCTGTCTGTTACCTGTGCCAATTATCGTTGGCTATATGATGAAAAACAAGCTGCTGTAGATGCTTGGGGTGTTCAACCTGCAAAATGGTGTCGACTGGATATGAAAACAGCTGTAGCAAGTAAAGGTACAGGCATAAACTGGCCAGTACTTCGTTACGCAGATGTATTGCTCCTATTGGCAGAAGCTGAAAATGAAATCAATAATGGACCTACTACAACAGCCAAAGAGATGTTAGGACGCGTACGTGAACGCGCATTCATCAATGCAAGCAATAAATCAGAAATGGTAGATAAATACATCAACGCATTAGGAAGTTATGACGCTTTCAAAAAAGCCATTATTGATGAACGTGGTTGGGAATTCGGTGGCGAGAATATCCGTAAATTTGACTTGATACGCTGGAACTATTATAGCAATGCAATTGTAAATACAATCGAATGGATGCGTGATGTCGCTATGAATTATAACCAATTAGAAAACGTAAATGGCGAATTCACTTATAATTCTAAAAAGGAAATTGAAGATATGAATGTTGCTTCACGTCTGTATTACAACTACACAAACGGACGTGTTATTTTTGAAAATGATTACTTCACTTATCGTGACCAATCTAACAGTACATATAGTACAGCTACAACTTTAAGTGATAATGATATCAAAACTCCTAATGCAACATTTAGCGGATTAAAACGTATCGGTTTTGCAGATAGCTTCATCAGCGTAAGCTCTACAAATCCTGAAACTGGGGAATCCTATGGTAAAGATGAAAACGGTAATGATATCAAAAAAGGTACATTACATGAACGTGTTATGTATTCATGGCATGGTCTGACAGATGGAGCTCTGATCAAAGGAACTGAAGATATTAGTAGCTTGAGAAACAAAGTAACTCCATATGTTTTCCCTATACCGACAGATCGTGTCGTTTCATCCAATGGTATATTGTCTAACGATGGTTACGCTATCCGTAACAAATAAAAAACAGAAGAATTATGAAAATAAAGAAATATATAACAATGATATTGCTTGCCTTTACGGCAAGCAGTACATTCATCGGTTGCGACGATGATGACTTTACAAATGACGCCCCTCGCTTATTCCGTCCGGTAGCCTCATTGGAAGTTCAGAATAATAATATTATAACTACTTGGGAAAACATAAAAGGAGCTACAGAATATCAATTACAGCTATATCGTGTAATTGATACTGATGATGCAGGTCAGAATACATATGAGTTGTATACAGAAGCTTCTTGCGAACGCTCTCCTTATACATTTGAAGGATTGAATTGGGATGAAAAATACATGGTTAAGATTAAATGTATAGGAACAAACAAAGAGTCTGAAATGTATACAACAACAGATATCAATGTTACTTATATCTCAAAAATCAAAAGTTTAAAACTCATTGACAATGCAGCACGCCTCACTTGGGAAGAAGGTGGTAGTATCATTAAACTGGTAAAAGCTGTTCCAGCAACCGAAGGTTTAGAAACTATTATTAAAGAAGTTTCTGAAGGAGAATACATAAATGGCAGTGTTGACATTCCGGGTTTAGCATCAGAAACATCCTACACTGTATATGCTTATAGCAGCGTAGAAGAGCAAAGTAACGCTACATATGCCGGAAAGATTACAGGTAAAACAACAGTTCCTATGGATTTTGATGCTTTATTTGGTGCAGGAAAGTGGATTGATATTCGAAGCTATGATGAAATAGAAGCCGTAGATACATTGAAAACCAAAGAGTTCTGGCAGCAGGTTACAGATGGAATGACTATCATTCTGAGAGGAGACTTTGATTACAAGGTTAATAACAGCATTCAGTTTGATCGTTCTGTTACTTTTAGAACAGCCGCTACTTTAGGAGGTAATGCACGTTTCATATCCAGTGGTGGTTTACAATGTAGCAAAAATGTTACTATTGATAAAATTGCATTTGAAAACGTTGATTTCTATAGCGATATGGCACTTCCCGGAGGCGGAAAAGAGGTTGCTACTACTGATGATAAAGGTTTCGGTGGACGACAAGTATTCAACGAAAACGGGACGAATTCCACAATTAAAGAATTGATATTCAAAGGTTGCCATATTGAAGGATATCGAGCAATTGTACGTGCACAAGCAGATAGTGACAATATCACAAGTTTATTATTTGATGAATGTACGATTAATGGAGTTGGTGATCAGGGAATGATAACAACCAATAATAAGAAAGCTGATTGGAGAAACGTAACTTTCAGAGATTGTACCATTACTAACATCGTAATGTTGGGAGATCTTCGTTCCACAGCGGAACAATTAACTCTAAACATAGAAAATTGTACTTTCTGCTATGCTCCTATGGAAACGACAGCTAATGCAAATACTCCTTTATTCCGTTGTGATAAGAATGCTGTTATAATAAATATCAGTAAAACTCTTTTTGGTCCATCCATGGCCTCAGAAGGAAGTGCCGGATCTAAGATTAAAACTTATACAGCAGGAACTGCCGGATCCATCTTCTTAAATGCCAGTGCGGCCTTAGTATCTGCAAGTCAAAGTTACAAAACAGACTTTAAATGGACAGAAATTGGTGAGACTAAAGTTACATATCCAATAGATGGGCTAATTGGATTATCCATGAGTGAAAACGAATTATGGAGTACTCCTGCAAAAGGTGATTACAAAGTCATTGGAAATATCGGAGAATCTGGTATTGGAGCTTCTAAATGGCAATAACAGAATTGTAGCCTAACAAGATTAAGAGGGAAATGGGTATATACTACATTTCCCTCTTTAACTATAAGCACACACAGTATTTTAAGTCTTATAAATCAATATAAATAACCTACTCTCCTCAAAAAACTGTATTATGAAAAAACTTTTTTTAATTAGCTCCCTTTTAATAAGCTCTATAGCTGTATCAGCTCAACAGCTTATTCCAGTCAAGCCCCGCATCCTTATCAGCACGGACATAGGCGGAACAGATCCCGACGATAATCAGTCAATGGCACACTTTCTCATGTATAATGATCTGTTTGCAACAGAGGGCTTAGTATCTTCTCCATCTTATGGATATGGAAGTAAGCAAAATATTCTGGATATGATAAACCTGTACGAAAAAGATCTGCCTAAATTAAAAAAACATGCAAAGGACTTGCTCTCACCGGATTCCTTACGCGTCATTTGCAAACAGGGAAGACAAGGTGCAGCCCCTTTTAAAGGTTACACTAGAGCCACCGAAGGTTCTGATTGGATCATTAGATGTGCCCAAAAAGAGAGCAATCAACCACTATGGATATTGGTATGGGGAGGACTTGATGACTTGGCACAAGCCTTACATGATGCTCCGGATATACGGAATAAGATAAAAGTATACTGGATTGGTGGACCAAATAAAAAATGGAGCACCAATAGCTATGTATATATTGTCAAAAACTTCCCCGACCTCTGGTTTATTGAGGCTAATGCTTCATATCGCGGATTCATAACTAATGACAAACTACCCGGTAAGTTCAATAAGGATTATTACGATGAATGTATTCGCGGAGCCGGTTACTTGGGAGAAGACTATATAAAATATTACGATGGAAAAGTTAAGATGGGAGATACACCATCATTATTATATATGATGGATGGTAATCCAGATAACCCACAAAGAGAAAGTTGGGGAGGAAGTTTTGAGAAATTTACTCATAGTCCGAGAGTCATTTTTGATCGGGCTACTACCCTTAAAGACACGGTTCCGGTATATGCTATCATAGAATTTCGGATAAAAGGACCTGAGATAAGCATACCATCAGACTCAGTTTGCTTCACCCTAACTGTAGACAAGCAGAACTGGGATGGGTTCTATCTTGGCAACGGAAAATATGCCGTCAGGTATGCCCCCAAAGCCACTGCTGTCCTAACTTATAAAATAACTTCTGATATTCCGAATTTTCCAGAACAGACCGGAGAATTCGTTGTAAATAACGCATGGCCTGGAAAAATGAATATAGATGACTACAAATTAGGAAATAATTGGTACACCGACCGGGAAGATATAAACTTGTTTGAGGGAAAATGGCAAGGAAGTAAAACTGTATCAAAGTGGCGCAAAGTTGTTCTGCAAGACTGGGCTAAACGCTGGGAATGGCTTAAATAATACATATCTAAAAAATAGCAGTATGAAGAAAGTATTATTCTATGCATGTTTTACCTGCATTTTTTATCAAGTATTTGCACAGCCACACACTCTCCCCTGGAGCAACGGTCCCTTGCAAGTATCGACCAACTCCCGCTATCTCCAACATTCCAATGGCACTCCCTTCTTCTGGCTCGGCGATACCGGTTGGCTACTTCCCGAAAGGTTGAACCGGGATGAAGCTGAATACTATCTGGAACAGTGTAAACAAGCCAATTTTAATGTCGTACAAGTGCAAACCATTAATAGTGTGCCTGCCATGAACTTTTATGGTCAATCCTCCATGCCAGACGGATTCGATTTTTCCAATATTGACCGTCCTGACATATACAGTTATTGGGAGCACATGGACTTCATCATTGATGCCGCCGCCCGCAGAGGAGTTTACGTTGGCATGGTCTGCATTTGGGGTGGACTGGTAAAAAATGGCAAGATGAATGTGGAAGAAGCCAGATCCTATGGCACTTTCCTCGCCAACCGTTATAAAGACCGCCCCAATATCATCTGGATAATTGGTGGAGATACTTATGGAAACATTAAAACCGAAGTTTGGAATATGCTCGCTACTACCATCAAATCCATTGATAAAAACCACCTTATGACATTCCATCCCTTCGGCAGAACTCTTTCAACCGAATGGTTCAATGATGCTTCCTGGTTAGACTTTAACATGTTTCAAAGTGGACATCGTCGCTATGGGCAAAGCAAAGATGACAAAAACAGCCTGCTGCCACAAGGTACGGAAGAAGACAACTGGCGGTATGTGGAACGTAGCCTTGCTAAAAATCCATTACGTCCTGTCATTGATGGTGAACCCTCTTATGAAGCCATTCCGCAAGGGCTTCACAATCCCAAAGAAGGCTTCTGGACAGATAAGGATGTACGCAGATACGCTTATTGGTCAGTCTTTGCCGGTGCATTCGGACATACCTACGGTCACAATTCCATCATGCAATTTTTAAAACCGGGAGTAAATCCTGCCTACGGGGCAACCAAGCTATGGTATGATGCATTGAAAGACCCAGGATTCAACCAAATGAAACATCTGAAAAGATTGCTACTCGCTTTCCCGTTCTATGAACGCATACCTGACCAAAGCTGTATCATTGGTGAGAATGGCATAAAGTATGAACGACTCATCGCTACACGAGGAAATGACTACATATTAGTGTACAGCTACACAGGACGTTCCATGCAAATCGACCTCAGCAAAATCAGCGGAGAAACGAAGCAAGCCTGGTGGTACTCACCTCGTAATGGTGAATTATCATATATAGGAGAGTTCAACTCAAAATCAGCTACTTTTCATCCAAAAGGCAGCCAGGAAAATGGCAACGACTGGGTACTCATCATTACAGAAAAAGCCAAAGAGTACACAAAATCTTTAGAATAAGTGATCTATAACACGTATAAAATTACTTCTTCCCCCCTTTATCCCTATACTCCGTAGGTGTCATCCCCATCTTCTGCTTGAAGCATTTGCTGAAATAGCGCGGGTCGTTGATACCTACCATATAGGAAATCTGAGTCATGGAATATTCTCCCGTTTCAATGAACTGAACAGCACGCTTGATACGCATTTCCTTGATAAATTCAATGGGTGCCAAACCAGTCAGCGTCTTTAGTTTCTTGAAGAAAACAGAACGGCTGACGGCCAGTTCCTGCACCAAATCATCTACCACCAGATCACCGTTATCCATATTCTTCTCCATCAAGTCTACCAGTTTATCCATAAACTTACGATCATTGGGAGACATTTCAGGCCCCTTCTCTTCTACTGTTTCTTCGGTGGAATCAACTGTCGGGTTTCCTGTCATCAGGTTATCGCGATAGATACCTTGCAACTTCTGACGTTGGGTAAGCAAGTTCTTCACACGTGCTTTCAGGTAAGTAGCACTAAACGGTTTCGTGATATAATCATCAGCTCCATACTCCAATCCCTCCAGTTTACTTTCAATGGAAGTCTTGGCTGTTAGCAATACAATAGGAATATGGCTGGTTGTCATATCTGCACGCAGTTCACGAGTCATTTCGATACCATCTTTCTCAGGCATCATAACGTCGCTGATAATGATATCCGGAAGGAATTTCAATGCTTTACTCCAACCCTGCATGCCATCCACTGCCTCCACAA
This sequence comes from uncultured Bacteroides sp., assembly GCA_947071285.1. Lineage (GTDB taxonomy): Bacteria > Bacteroidota > Bacteroidia > Bacteroidales > Bacteroidaceae > Bacteroides. The sequence continues at coordinate 10,669 of CAMTFK010000012.1, forward strand.
TTCTATATTCCGATGCAAAAATACTACGAAGGAACAGGCGAAGTTCAGAGTTGTCTTCCACTAACAACATGGTCCCTTTAGAATCCGTATCATCTTCTGCTTCTTCAGCAATAATATCTTCTTCCGGTTGAGTCGGCACTTCACTTGCAATATCGGTGACCTGCTCTGCAATTCCCATCCCCACGGTGGCATCATCCTGTAAAAATTCCACTGCTTCATCATAGTGTTCTTTCCCTTTCAGGAAATCTACTTTGAAACAACTGCCCTCACCCAGTTTACTGTCGACTGTAATGATAGCCTTATGCATCTCTACCAGCTCCTTCACCAACGACAGACCGATGCCGGTACTTGACTGATTGAACAGGTTACGGTCCACCAGATTTTCGAAACGGACAAACAAAGACTTTTTCTTATTATCGGCAATACCTATTCCCTGATCTTCCACACCTACGGAAACAGTTTTCTCATCTTCACGGACAAGGACAGTAATCATTTTCTCGTTCGGAGTATATTTAAAGGCATTGGAAAGCAAATTGAATACTATCTTTTCAAACTTATCCACATCTACCCAGAGATACAATTCTTCCTTTTCCGTTTCGAATAGGAAGTCTATCTGATGTTCCTCGGCTACAGACTCAAAGTTCTCCATGATCTTGCGGGTGAAAGCTACCACATTAATACGTTGCACCTGCATCTTCATCTTCCGGTTCTGTATTTTCCTGAAGTCTAAAATCTGATTAATCAGTCTCAACATGCGGTTCGTGTTCCGTTCCACCACCTGTAACTGTTCGCGGGCATCATCCGGGAGCTTGGGGTTCTCCAAGACATACTCCACAGGCCCGGAAATCAAGGTCAACGGAGTACGCAGTTCATGAGAGATATCGGTGAAGAAGCGTAGTTTCATATCAGTCACCTGCTGCTCTACGGATACTTCATGTTTCAGACGATAAATCGTGAATAAGATATATACCGCCGCCACAATAATCATGATAAAGAAAAGCACATACAGGAAATAAGCAAACGGAGTCTCCCAGAAAGAGGGAAGGATTTCGATATCCAGGGTACGCGTATTTTCAGTCCACACCCCGTCTCCATTCGTTGAGCGGACTTTAAAAACATAGTGCCCTTTCGGAAGGTTGGTATATGTTGCCACACGCTGCTTACCAACAGTGTTCCAGGCTTTTTCAAAGCCCTCCAGAATATAAGCATACTGGATTTCGGAAGGTGCAGAATAATCAAGCGCAGCAAACTGGATGGTAAAGATATTCTCCCTGTGTGACAACACTAACTCTCTCGTGTCATCCAGAGCTTGTTTCAGCACAGAGCCCTGCCCGGGCAGTATGTCCTTATTAGCAATTAGCAACTTGGAGAAAACAATGGGCGGCACATAATTGCTCTTACAAATGGAATCCGGATTAAAATAAAAGATACCGGTACTGGCCCCGAAAAGCATATTGCCCGATGCTGTATACTCCGAAGCGGCTTCACTGAAACGCGCCCGGAAAAACACCTCTTTATCAGCGTAGTTTTCAAACTTCTCCTCGGAAGGAACAAACTTACTGATTCCGTTTTCCGAACTCAACCACAAACTACCATTTTTATCCTCCCGTATGGAAAGCAACACATCTGAAGGAAGACCATCAGATACTGTATAAGACTTAAACTCGGCATTACCCTCCTTATCCAAGGATACCAGTTTATTCAGTCCGCCGCCAAAAGTGGCGATGAAGAGTTCTTTGTTCTGAGTCGATACAATCCAATGCACATCGTTGTTACTCAAACTATGTTCATTGTCCGGAATACGCAGGAAGTGATGGAACTTCACATCTTCGGGATTCTTGAAATTCGCATCAATCATCAGTGCCCCAATGGTAGTTCCAATCCAGATATTTCCCTGATAATCACCTGTAATGAAGCGGGCTTTAGAACAATAATCAATAGGATAGCCTTTCAGATTATTACGGTGATTCACAAAGATTTCCTTTCCATCCTGATTGTGTGCCATATAGTTTATGCCACCGGCAAAAGTAGCTATCCAGATACGTCCCTGAGTATCTTCGTATACACAGTAAACATTGTCATCGCTCAAACTGTAAATATCGTCTTCCTGATGCTGATAACGTGTTATCTTATACTGATAGGCATTTTTCTGCTTTTCGGCTTTCACCAGTCCGTCCCCTTTCGTTGCAATCCAAAGGTTCTGTTGACTATCTTGTAATATGAAATACACAGTACCGCGCAATGGAGTACCACTCTGCGAAACAGTGCCGGATTCAGTCAGGTAGCCCCGGTTCACACGATTTTTGTCATACACCCGCAGCTTACCATCTTTCAGACCCACCCACAAATTCTGGTCTACATCCTCACAAAGAGCACGTACTTCATTGCTCAATGATTCGTAGTCATGGGGAACCAGTGTCATCACCCGGAATTGTGACGGGCGGAATGTCACCTTCTCCAACCCCTTGGAGTGTGTACACATCCACAGATTGCCCTGACTGTCAGAGAAAGCTGCATGAATTTTATTGGAGAAGCGCCAATCGTGTCCAGACAGGCTATTATAAAAAGGACGCAAACTATTGCTCTCACGGTCAAAATAGGAGAAACCTCCGCCATAAGGATGCACCCACAGCACACCGTTAGCATCTTCATGAGCATGGAATGCAGGACGTGAGCGGTCGGTGCTGGTAGGCTCCACAGCCATCTCTTCACGTTTCAGGATTCGCGTACGAGGGTTGAAATGCATGATTGAACCCGGAGTATGTTGTTCAAACCAAACTTCGGATGCTTTATCCACATAAACAGAGTGAATAGCCCCTTTTGGGAAACGGGAAGCAGGAAAGTGTTCCATTTCCTTTGTCTTAAACTTGTAAGAGAAGAAGCCGTCTTTCGCAGTAGTGAATACCATCTCCTCCCCCTCTGTATCATCGATGGAAACAAGATGTGAAGAAGCCGCCAGAGCCAATAACAAAAACTGCCCGCTCTCTTTTTGATAGCGCCACACACGTCCATTTCCCGATCCGAAATAGATTTCCGAATCATGTTCCAAACAAGAATAGAAGGCTTGTCCACCCTTCTTTTCCCGTTCTGTGGTTTCAGAGAAATAAAAGACCGGTGTTTTCTCTCCGGGAGCCAGCATTCCCAATCCATTGTCGGACAGTATCCATTCATTGCCCGAACGGTCTTCGTAGACACTAAACACACGTGTTGCAGAGAATTGTCCCGATTGAGCGGAAAACCATTGTGAAGTTAAACTATAATCTTGCGGATTGGTGGTCACACGAATGGCTCCTCCAGTTTCCGACAACAACCATACCGTTCCTCCCGGAAGCACTTTTATCTTCGTAACGTTAGTGGCAAAGCCATCTTCATTCTCCCCGGGCACACACTCAAACGTTTCTGTACGAGGATCAAAGCGATAGGCATGATTATCATAAGTCTGCAACCAGATAAAGCCATACTTATCTTCCGTCATATAGTCCACACGATTATGACTCAGCACGATACGATTATCGAGCCGCGCCTTATACGTTTTGAATGAATATCCGTTGAACTTATTGATGCCATCCCACGTAGCAAACCACATATTCCCTTTGTGATCTTGCAGAATGCTCATTATTGTATTCTGAGAAAGTCCGTCTTCAGACGAATAATGGGTGAAAAAACAATCCGGTTGTGCTTTTGCTGACACTGCACATACCAACCCAACTATCAGATATAAGATTTTTTTCATCATAGCACGCCTTTTCTATGCGGTAAAGATAAGGAATTCATATAAAATTCATGTATCTTTGTTTGCATTTTAACAACCACAAGCTATGAAGCGCATTACAATTATTCTTTTAGTAGTCCTCTTCGGACATCTCACTTCCATTGCTCAAACAGATACTATTCCTTATGGGGTCGTCAAGAACATGCCTGTTTTCTACGAGCAACTAAAACAACAACTCACTTATCCGATGGCGTGGGGAAATTCACCTGTCCGCAAATTCGACAAGTGGCGTTCGCAGGCACGGGAAGTATTACTGGAATGCATGCAGATTCTCCCTCCCGCTCCTACGGATTATGATATGACAGTAGTTGCTATAGAACGGCGCAACGGATACGAAGCCCGGAAAGTAATGTTCAATGTATCAGAATGGTGCCGCATTCCGGCATACCTGTTAGTACCCGATGGTGAGGGACCTTTTCCGGCAGTTGTCATGCTGCACGACCACGGAGCCCACTTTTCCATTGGCAAAGAGAAAATGGTGCGCCCGTTCGGAGTAACTCCGGAGATTATGGCGGATGCCGACAAGTGGGCGGTAGGTTGCTACGACGGGCAATATACAGGAGATTACTTTGCCGAACACGGATACGTAGTACTGTCCATAGATGCCCTGTTCTGGGGAGAACGTGGTCGGAAAGAAGGAGTAGATTATGACGGGCAACAAGCTTTAGCTTCCAACTTCCTGCAAATGGGTAGCTCTTGGGGTGCCTTTATCAATATGGACGATGTGCGGAGTGCAGAGTTCCTCGCTTCACTCCCATTTGTCGATAAGAATAAAGTAGGTTGCCTTGGTTTCTCAATGGGTGCCTACCGTTCCTGGATGCTCTCAGCAATCACCGACTGCATAAAAGCCTCTGCCTCCATCTGCTGGATGAATACGACTGAATATCTGATGACATTAACGAATAATCAAAATAAAGGCGGCTCCGCCTTTTCAATGCTGATACCCGGCCTGCGCCGTTACCTTGATTACCCACACGTGGCAAGCATTGCATGTCCCAAACCAACCTTATTCTTCAATGGTACCCAAGATAAACTATTCCCTGTAGAGGGAGTAAAGGATGCCTATAGCACCATGCAGTCTGTTTGGCAGAGCCAGAAAGCCTCCGACCGTCTGGTTACTAAGATATGGGAAGAGAAGCACTTTTTTAATAAAGAGATGCAACGGGAAACATTGGAGTTCTTTAATAAATGGTTGAAATAAATCTCGTTTGGAATCCAGTCATGAAACGAATCGGAACACTATTCACATTTTGCATACTCAACATTACTTTATGTCTGGCGCAATTGCCACACACCTTTACACAATATACTTCTGAGGACGGGCTTGCACAGAAAACCATACAAGGAATTATGCAAGACCATAAAGGAGTCATGTGGTTCGCCACATGGGACGGGCTTTATCAATTTGACGGATATACATTCAAGAACTATAAAGCACACCCGGGAGACAGTATCGGACTAAGCAACAACCGCCTGGACAACATAAAAGAAGACAGATACGGCTATATCTGGGTGCGAAGTTATGACCATCAGGTTTATCGGTTTAATCCAAGAACCGAACAATTCCAAGCTATTCCTTACGAAAACTATCTGTCTCAAGACATATATGTGCTTCCGTGTGGGGATGTATGGGTGGTTACTGCACTAAATGAGTTAATCCGCGTAACCATTCAGCCCGGCACCCGGGAAATGAAAGCTACCAATTTCTTCAAGTCCCATCAAATCTCATCTTCAGAACGGATTAACTCTATCTTTCAAGATAAGCAACAAAACCAGTGGATACTTACAGAAAACGGGTTATACAGGTTGAGTAAGAATAAAGAGGAAGAGGAACTATCCTCCTACTTCGTCTCTCCCTCAGCCAAGGATAAGCAACCCTTTTACGATGCATTAGAGAATGAGCATGCCATTTACTTCACCTCCAAACGAGGTTGGATGTACGAATACCACCCCGATAACGGTCAGTTTTCAAGAGAGGAATTCACCACCCACTCCTCTATAAAGTCTGTCCGCCAACTAAAGCACGATAAACTATTTATCGGTACAGCGTCCGACGGCTTCTTCATTCACGACCTCAAGAGCAAAAGTTTTCGCCATTACAACACCTCCACCTGCTCTTCATTAAGGGATAATCAGATTAAGGAAGCATATGTAGACTCCAACGGAGAAGTCTGGATACGCCTGCAAACTAAAGGAGTAACGCACTTCAATCCGGAAAACGAACAGTTCGATTTCTTCATTCTGAAAGATAAATATGGGAAAGATATAGTTGATTCCCGCCCCGAAATGTATATCTATGAAGATATAAACGGAGCTTTATGGTTGCACCCCTCCGGTGGTGGATTTGCCTGGTATGACCGTAAAAACAATCGGATAAAGCCCTTTTATAACCCAGCTTTGCAATCCGGATGGAGTTCCGACAATAAAGTCACCGCTATTTTCACCGATAAACAAGGTAATCTATGGTTGGGCTCGTATGGAAACGGGCTGGAGAAAGTATCTTTCAATACCAACCACTTCCATCTTTTAACAGCCGCTCCGGATGATCCGGAATTTCCCGGCAGTAACATTCGTGCTATCTATCAAGACCGTGACGGGTATCTATGGACCGGAAACAAAGATAAGATAGTGCGGGTTTACGACAAAGAGCAACGCTACATAGGTAATCTTACAGCACAAGGAACCATTTCTCCCCACGCCACAGACGAGTTGGGCATTGCCTATGCCATCACGCAGGACCATGAAGGGACTATCTGGATCGGCACTAAAGGCAACGGACTATTTGCAGCCACCCCCCAAAGTAAACCATTGAACTACCATCTGAAACAATACACAGCCGATACAGACAACATATACAGTCTGAGTGGTAATGAAATCTACAGTTTGTATGAAGATAAACAGCAACGAATCTGGATTGCAACATTTGAAGGCGGAATAAACTATCTGGAAAAAGGAGTGAAAGGAGAATCCGCCCGGTTCATTAACTACCGGAACCGGTTAAAAAACTACCCCATTACCCAATGTAACCGCACGCGCTTCATTACTTCTGATGCCCAAGGCAATATCTGGATAGGCAGTGCCACAGGATTGCTAATGTGTGAGGGAAATTTCAGCGAACCGGAGAATATCACTTTCCATCGCTATAGCCGCATACCGGGTAACCCGCAAAGCCTCAGCAATAACGATGTGCACAACATATTTTTCACTCAAAAAGGAGAAATGTATGTGGCTACTTTCGGGGGTGGGCTGAACAGGTTACTGTCACTCGACGAAGAGCAGGCCACATTTAAAGCCTATACCATGAAGAATGGGCTTCCCTCAGACGTGTTATTATCCATCGAAGAAGATACAGACGGCAATTTGTGGTGCGCCACCGAAGAAGAGCTTTGCAAGTTTATACCGGACACGGAGAAGATCACAAACTACCCTTCCAGAGTTTTTCCGAGACGGATTAATTTCAGCGAAGGAGCTGCGCTACGCACACATTCCGACTATCTGATGTTCAACACCGTCAAAGGTATCCTTTATTTCTTTCCGGATTCAATCCATACCAGCACTTATACTCCCCCAATCATTTTCACCCGCCTGCAACAGGCGGAGAAGACGGTAACACCCGAAGAGGGCGGCATACTGACCACCCACATCGATGATACCCAACTCCTGACATTGCCACATGACAAGAATGGATTCAGTATTCAGTTTGCAGCGTTGGATATGAAATACCCTGATAACATTTCCTACTCCTATCAACTGGAAGGGTTCGAAAAAAACTGGAATGATATAGGGAACCAGCGCACCGCCACTTACACCAATCTTCCAAAAGGACATTATACCCTGAAAGTTCGCTCCACCAACAGTGACGGCGTATGGGTAGAAAATACACGCACATTACATATCACTGTGCTCCCCTCTTTCTGGGAAACCCCTTGGGCGTATCTTCTCTATGTACTCTTCATCCTGTTAGTCATTTTCACAGCCGCCTATATTCTCTTTACCATTTTCAGGCTTAAGCATAAAGTCTCTGTCGAGCAAGAGATTTCAGATATCAAGCTACGTTTCTTTACGAACATCTCTCATGAACTGCGTACCCCGTTGACCCTGATTGCCGGCCCCATAGAGCACGTATTGCAACATGGTAAGCTGGATAATGAAGAAAGGGAACAATTGGTGTTAGTGGAACGCAACACGAACCGCATGCTTCGCCTTGTCAATCAGATACTGGACTTCCGCAAAATCCAGAACAAGAAGATGAAAATGAGAGTGCAACAGATAGACCTTATCCCCTTCACCCGCCAGATTATGGAAAGCTTCAACAGGCTGGCAGACGAACATCAAATAGACTTTGGAATGACTACGCAAATCTCCCAACTCAAAATATGGGCGGACCCGGATAAACTGGAGAAGATATTGTTTAACCTGTTATCAAATGCATTCAAGTATACGCCTCAGGGCAAGCAAATTAAAGTGATCGTGCAGGATGGAGAAGATGAAGTAATGATTGCGGTAGAAGACCAAGGCATTGGTATCGCCGAAAGCAAGCAGAAGTCTTTATTCATCCGCTTTGAAAACCTGGTGGACAAGAACCTGTTCAATCAGGCCAGCACCGGCATCGGCCTTTCGCTCGCAAAGGAACTGATTGATATGCATCATGGAACGATAAATATCCATAGTAAGCCCGGTGAAGGAAGTTGCTTTACGGTAAAACTCCCCAAAGGCAAGGAGCATTTCGACAAAACAGTCGAGTTCATCCTGACTGATTACACCATAACCGATGTCGCTCCGGGATACATGAATACCCCATTGGCCTCCTTTGCCGAAAGCGAAGGAGAGAAACTGAATAATGAAAAAGAGACTATTCTGATAGTAGAAGATAATCAGGAGTTGCGCTTCTTCATCAAGACCATCTTCATCCAGCACTTCAATGTGATAGAAGCCGAAAATGGAATTATCGGATTGGAAAAGAGCAAGAAATACCTTCCGGATATCATCATCAGCGACGTGATGATGCCTGAGAAAGACGGCATTGAGATGGTGCGTGAGCTTCGCGAAGAAATGAGCACCAGCCATATTCCTATCGTAATGCTTACAGCCAAGTCAACTATTGAAAGCAGAATAGAGGGTCTGGAATCGGGAGCGGATGATTATATTACAAAACCATTCAGCGCAGCTTACCTGAAGGCACGGATTTTCAATCTGATTGACCAGCGCAAGAAGTTGCAGGCATTGTTCTGTGCCAGCCTGTTGCCCACATCCATCGAGCAACAGCCGGGCAAAGGAAAGGAAGAATCTCCTGCCCTCTCCCCCAACGACCGGAAATTTATGGATAAAGTAATGGAAACCATAGAAAAGCATCTGGATAACGGCGACCTCATGGTGGAGGATATTGCCAATGAAGTAAATATGAGCCGCTCCGTATTCTTTAAAAAGCTGAAAACACTGACCGGACTATCGCCCGTTGAGTTCCTGAAAGAAATACGTATGAAACGTGCCGCCCAACTGATAGAAACTGATGAATACAGCATGGCTCAGATAGCTTACATGGTGGGGCTTAATGATTCTCACTATTTCAGTAAATGCTTTAAGCAACAATATGGCATTACCCCAACTGAGTACAAAGAAAGCCGGAAGCTGAACATGGATTGACGAAAGGCTATCGAATGCATTTTGCCACCCCTTTGGCAAAGTTTTGCCACAGCCTTGGCAAAGTCTTGCCAAAGGGGTGGCAAAACATTGCCAAAGAAGGGGCAAAACGTTGCCAAGGCTGTGGCAAGATATCCTTGTTACTAACCTTTGATTTACAGACTTTTATCCAGGAATGATAAAACAGCTTCCTGTACCTTTATCCCGCAGTCATGCGGCATATCCCATAACTCAGTAACAAGTTTATCACCTGCCGAACGGCTCTCCCATACCTTCCTCATTTCGGCAAAAGCCGCATTCACTCCCACCGGAGGAAACAATTTATCATGCTCGCCATTCAGGAAAAACATGGGCTTGGGACAAGCTATGGAAGCGATATGCGGATAATCCAGATAACGTCTGATGCCCGGCAACATATTGGCAAAGCCTCCTCTTTCGCGTCCATACTCCCACGAGAACTGGCAATCCGTAGTCACCATCCAGCAAACCGCTGCACCTGCCTTTACTTTATCCGTCAGCGCCGAAAGCATCCAGGCCCGGTAAGCTCCCATGGAGAAGCCCATACAACCGATGCGTTCAGGGTCAACTTCCGGCAATGTCGCCAGGAAATCAGTGGTGTACATGTCTTCATAGTTCATAAAAGCACTCCAACTACGTCCCAACATCATAAAGTTGCCCGCTACAGCCATATGCCGGTCACCGTCAACCCCTTCTTTACGCCCGCGTTCGCCCCAGAATATGGCATCAATAGAGATAACCACATAACCATGAGCCGCCAGATAATCGCCTACGTACTGCCCACCATAGCATTGTTTAGCCCATGCATCAGCATCAGCCAACACCTCGGGAGACACGTCGAAGGGACGGATCATTTTCTCTTTGCCAATTGTATAATGGCCTCCGTGGTCATGAAGAAGTACAACTGCCGGAAATGGTCCTTCGCCGTCAGGAACCAGCATATAGGCATTCACACGCGAATAGCCCGTCAGGTTGAAGCGCAGTTTCCTTGCTTTATACCCATCGCGTTGTTCTTCCGCAACTACCTCCAACTTATAATCAGTAGTATAAGGAGGCGGGGCCAACATGGCATCCAGCACAGTGTTACGTGCCTGTTTACGCCATTTCTTAAAGTTCTTCACCGGACTGTTTCCCCAGGCCATAGGGTAAGTCAACTCTTGCTTTAGCTGGTCCAGGAAAACCGGCATCTCTCTCTCCAGCTCGTAGCCGGATAAATGCTGAGAAAGGGCGGCCACCGAAGTGACCAACCCTAACACGCAAAGAATGATATTTTTTATCATACCAAAAACATATATTAATAATTCGGATTTTGTTTCAAATTAGGATTATTATTCAACTGAATGGCAGGTATCGGATAAATTCCCCTCCACTCTTCTGTCACACCGGTTTTATAGAACCAGGTATCTGTGAAGTAAGATCCAAAACGAATCATATCACGGCGGCGCTGATTCTCCCAGATGAATTCACGGGCACGTTCTTCTTCTATCTTTTTCAGGGTCAGTTCATCCCAATCGGGCACTCCACTGCGTCGGCGCACCTGATTGACCAATTCGAGCGCTTCATCCAACTGTATTCCTTGCCTGAACAAAGCCTCAGCCTTCATCAAAAGAACATTGGAATAGCGTTCCAGAATATAATCATTATCAGCTTTACTGCCGGACCATGCTACACCTATCGGTGAATATTTCAATACCCGGTAGCCTTCATTATCCTGCGCAGCAACCATATCTTTGATGGTTGTCAGTACGAGTTGAGTACCTTTATCATCACAGAGCGGAGTCACTCCATCCTGATAATACTGAGGCCCGTATTCCAAAAGTTCCAGACGTTCATCACCTTCTTCATATCTCTTCAATGCATCATCAGTAAAGCAATATCCATTGGCCGGCGCAAAAGACAAATTATACTTCTTCTGGTCGAGGGCATGCTGGGTATAAAGTATAAACTCATTTCCATCCACACCTTTCGACGGGTCTACCGCAAAGGAAGAAATGACTTCCGATGAGTTTGCTTCGTTTGTAGCAAGGAAACAGTCTCCCACTTTCTTTTCCAGGGAATAGGCGTTTGTTCCGATAACATGATTACACATCGTCACCACATCAGCCCAATGAGCCTCGCCGGCATACACCTCAGCATTCAGGTAAACGGAAGCTAAGGCTGTATATACCGCCTCTTTTGTCAAACGAGGATAATAGGCAGCACGATTCACTTCTTTGATGGAAGGCAACTCTGCCGCAGCCTCTGCAAACTCTTTCACCACGAACTCATAAACTTCCTTTCTGGATGCCGTTTTCGGTAAATCATTCGCATCCACTTTAGCTCCAGTGAAAAGAGGAACATTTCCGAAATAATCCATCGCGTAATAATATCCGTAGGCACGAAGCGCCCGTGTCTCTGCAATCAAGGCTTTCAAGTCATCTTTCATGGGAGAGGATTCCATACTGGCTATCACAGCATTGGCAGCGCCGATTCCCGGAAACAAATAGGTTCCCCAGCAGGTTTCAAGACGGGCATTATCCGGTGTTATCTTATGCGCCATTATCTGCATATTGCCTTCGTCATACCAACCACCGCTGGCACGCCCCGGACAGAAAAACTCATCCGTACCAAACTCTCCTATTCGCCAGCCATCACCGCCGGCTCTGGACATATATGCCAGATATTGATATACACCGACTACAGAAGAGAGAGCTTCTTCTTCTGTCTGATAATAGGTCTCAGGAGAAAGTCTGCCATATAATTCTTCATCCAGATTAAGGCAACCGGACAACATACTGATTCCGACGCCACAGGCAACTATGCTTTTAAATATTCTTCTTGTTTTCATCTTCTGATAATAAATTAAAGTTAAAATGAAACGTTGATACCCATTGTGAAAGTACGTGCTTTCGGATAACTCAAATAGTCGATACCCATCGGAGCTACGCCGGTTCTTGAAACTTCGGAGTTTACTTCAGGGTCCAGACCGGAATATCCGGTGATGGTGAACAGATTCTGACCGGAAACAAATACACGTGCACGGGTAATACGCAACGGTTTGAAACTGAAATCATAACCCAAAGAGAGATTATCCATACGCAGGAACGAACCGTCTTCTATAAATCTGGAAGAGAACACCTTGGCTTCTTCACGGTTCACACCGGCGGTCACAGCTTCTTTCAACACATTTCTACCCGGCAGGTTATTCAGATAAGCAAGGTTATTTGCCGTACAGTTATATACATCATTGCCTACACTACCGCGCAGATTCATGCTCAAGCTCCAGTTTTTATAGCGCAAAGTGGTAGAGATGCCATATGTAAAGTCGGGTTGTGCGCAACCGATGATTTCAGACTCACCATCATTGGCAAATTGTTCTTTTCCGTCTTTGATGCCAATGAACTTCTTTCCATAGAAAGTTCCCAATGGCTGCCCCGGCATAACCAACTGGGCATAAGAACCGGAAAGACCCTGCCCCTGACAAGGAGCCACCTTCATATTTTCACCGGTCCACTTATCATTCGACAGACTTATCAATTCATTCTTATTACGGCTGAAGTTCAGATTTATATCCCATGAGAAATCCTTTGTACGCAGCACATCGAATCCCAAATCAATTTCAATACCCTGATTCTTTACTGAACCTACATTGGCAATCTGCGAAGTAATCAAAGACGGAGAAGGAACTGCTACTGAAAGCAGCAAATCGGTGGTTTTCTTATAGTAATAATCGATACTACCATGAATTCTTCCGTGGAAAAGTCCGAAATCCAAACCTATATCCGTCTGTGCAGTCTGTTCCCATTTTATATCCGGATTGGAATATTGTTGCGGCAACACAATGGTTACTTTTTCACCACCTACCAAATATCCGTTAGTACTGGCTCCCAACGTATTCAGGGAATTGTAGTTACCTATTTCCTGATTACCTGTGATACCATAGCTGACACGCAGTTTCAGGTCGGTAAGAATATCGCTATGGTAAAATTCTTCTTGAGAAATTCTCCAGGAAGCAGCAGCCGAAGGGAAAACGCCCCACTTATGGTCGGCACCGAAACGGCTGGAACCATCACGACGTACAGTAGCAGTAAACAGATATTTATCTCCATAATTATAGTTTATACGGCCATACATAGATATCAGCGTGTTACTTTCAGCAAAACTGCTTATGCTCTCCACCGTCTTTGCCGCAGCAAGGCTATACCATTTGAATGTATCAGACAAAAAACCGTAGGCACGAGTATGGTTACCTTCATCATAGAAATACTGGTAAGAGTAACCCAACATGGCATCAATAGAGTGTTTGCCGAACTTCTGATTATATTTCAGGATGGTTTCCAACAATTTAGAATAGTCTTGCAACTTTTGTACGCTGACGTAGCCGCCATTACCATTACCAAGTAGGTTGCTCTTGGATATATAAGAGTTACGCTCAATCGAATTATAAGTGTATCCCAGATTCACCTGAAACGTGAAAGGTTTATAGAAATTCCAGTCTGCGGTCAGATTACCCAGGAATTTCCTGTTCTTACGTTCGTCCAGAATCTCCGATGCGAAAGACACCGGGTTGACACGATAAGGAGGTACATCATAGAAATCACCTTCATCATTATAGACCGGATAAGTAGGATTAAAGACATAGGCTTCGTACAGCATGCTACTTCCCATTTCACTGCCAACCGTATTGGACACCGGTGCCTGGTCGGCATTTGTTTCTCCATAGTTCAAGTTCATGCTCAGTTTCAGTTTACCATCCAGTGCCGTATGATTAATATTCATGCGGGCATTGGCACTGGTCATGCCGGAACCTAACATGACGCCTTCCTGATCGCTATACCCCAAAGATGCCCGGTAGTTTGTATCCTCACCCCCACTCATGAAAGAAAGGTAATGATTCTGAGAGATTGCCGTACGAAAAATACGGTCTTGCCAGTCTGCATTATCACCTTTATCATCCAATGTCAGTCCTAAATCATTCACTGCCTTACGGTATTCATCACCCGTCAGTACATCCAGCTTATTGCTCACATTAGAAATACCTAAACTATAGCTATAGTCCAATTGCTTCACTCCCTTCTTTCCTTTCTTGGTAGTAATCATAATGACCCCATTAGCACCACGGGAACCATAAATGGCAGTAGCGGAAGCATCTTTCAGGATGTTGATGGATTCAATGTCATTAGGGTTAATAGAAGCCAGGGGGTTCACCGATTCCTGGTCGAAGAAGTCCGTATTACTACCATTAGAAGCAATGTGACTTGAACTTACACCGGCAGAGCTATTAATAGGTACACCATCAATTACATATAATGGATCATTGGAAGCGGAGATGGATGTACCTCCACGGACACGGATTGTATTAGAGCCACCGGGTTTACCACTATTCTGGCTGATATTTACACCAGAAAAGGCGCCCTGCATCAACTGCTGAGGGCTCAAGTCGGTACCCACCTTAAACCGGTCGCTACTAATAGAAGAAACGGCTCCGGTTAAATCGGACTTTTTCATCGTACCGTAACCCACCACCACTACTTCTTCCAAAGCCTGGGCGTCATCCAGCAGTACTACATCAAGCGTACTCTGTGAACCTACCACAATTTCTTGTGCCACATATCCTATATAAGAAAAAACAAGAGTGATTTTTCCTGAGGGAACAGGCAAAGTATACCTACCATCCATATCGGTAATTGTTCCTACGCTTGAATTACCCTTCACAGTAACATTCACACCAATCAGCGGCTCTTGCTTCGAGTCAGTGACCGTTCCTGTAATCGTCTTGTTTTGTGCATACAGGCATTGTGTCAATATCAATGCCAATACAAAACATAACTTTCTAAAATCAAAATGCAGTTTGTTTTTCATATTAATACATTTGGAGTTAATAAATAAAGATTCAAAGTTTCTCTATAAGGTTTTGTCTTTCACCTTGCCATGCAAAGGAGGGGATTATCTTGATTTTTAAGGTGAAAAATATGCTCAAATCGGTTAAAAAAATAGTCCAACCGGCTCGGAACGTCTTTATGGAAGGGCTTTAAACAATTATTCCACATGTTTTCTGCACTTTTTTATCCTTCGGCAATCGATTATTCTACAACGGAGAGGTTTATAAAAAATCCCCTCTGATAAATTCTCAAAAAAGTATATCAGAGAGGAAGGTACATAGAATAATTCTTGCTTATTTCAGGTGTTTCAATATCCACTTCAACTGCCCATATTCCGTATCATTGGAAGTCCAATGTTCATTAATCGGAGTAATCAAAGCTTCTTTCGGACAATCCAGTGTATTATAAACAGCGTAACTGGTGGTAGGCGGACATACATCGTCGTTATATCCCCAGGTTATGTAAGTAGGCACCTTTATCAGGCGGGCGAAGTTCACTACATCATAATATGCCATTGTTTTCAGTTTATCAGGGGTGTCCATACCTTCCGTCCGGAAGAAGTGGGGATAGCCGCCTGCACGTCCGGCTTTATAACCGGCCATATCACTCAAAGCAGGATGATTGGCAACACAAGCGGTAACACGGTTATCCAAGCCTGTAGTAATCAGAGCTAAAGCTCCACCCTGACTACCGCCCTGGACAATGACATTCTTGCCATCCCATTCCGGTAAGGAAGTCAGCAAATCAATGCTACGCACACAACCCAGATAAACACGCTTCATATAGTAATTATCACGATTATCCAGCCCATTGTTCAGATAACCGTTTTCTCTACCGTTAAAGGCATTACTGATTTCCTTGAATTCTTCCTCAGACATTGTCGGGTTCAGTCCATGTATCTCGATTTCAAAACGGATGCATCCTTCTTCCGCGTAGTACTTATGGCGTAGAGGTTCCTTGATGGTTTTGATACCTGCTCCCGGAGGGCAAAGCACAACCGGACAAGAGCCTTTCGCTGCGTTTTTCGGATAGAAAAGATAGCCATAGATACTCTGTCCGCGATTGTTCAGCATTAACTTAATAAGGTAACAATCCACTTTATCAGTGCAATATTCTTTTGCCAGCTCTTTCGTATAAGTCAATGGATACTTGGCAGCTTCTGCTTTATTGTTATCCCAGAACTCATTAAAGTCTTTGGGCATCTGCGTATAAGGCTTGATGTTTTCCGGAGAAAAACCTACTTTCACGTGATGTTTATAACTCTTTCCATCCACAGTTGCCGTCATCCGGCAGTCACGAAAGCCCGGTTCTTTCATTGTTCCGATAGGAATTACGGCTTTACCTTGTTTCAAGGTAACAGAGCCAGAGGTTTCAGCAGGCATCATGTCTCCACCTATCTCATAAGATACGGTCACACCATCCTGTGGAATACCATATTTATAAAATTGCACTTCAACCGTAGCTTTTTCTCCGGTCTTATAAATCCAGTCAGCATGATTGGGCACAGTAACCCAAAGCACATCGCTCCGGTACGGGTAGTTCTCCGCAGATACAAACGACAGCGGAAATATCAGGGCGAACAATAGTACTAATAAACTCTTCATCATCATTGTGTTCTAATGTTTTTCAGATTTCTAATTGATTTCAGTTATAATTCAGCGTTTTATATCCAATAGTTCATTCCCGTTTTTCACCGGATTCCATCCGTCGTTTCCGGCAAGAACGGTTTCTATCTCATAACCTTTGGTGTTTTTCAGTTGATGGGAGAAAGCTGCACGGGCTTTCGGATTGGCTCCTTCACCCGTACTTTCGTATTCAGCATAAAACACGGTCTTCTCAGCTTCTTTCTTCCCCCAATTGTTCCAACCGGCAGGAACGATATGCTTACCTAAATAGCAACGGATAAAGACAGCCTGCGCATACGAACGCCAGGGACGTGAAAGATACACCTCCTTTACCGCCTCGTCAGCCGTCAGCCGGCAATCATAGAATACATAACCATACTTCTGGCCTTGGTCAGTAGAAGGTGCCGTCACATAACCGCCTCTTTTGCTATGGATATGGCAACGGTTGAACACTGCCGTAGACCAACCGAAAATGAAATCGACCGTACCTTCTATATAGCAACCTTCATAATACTGACGACAATCTTTTCCGTAAGTATAGAGCGTATCCTGGAAACCGAGGAAACGGCAGTTCTTGAAGTAAACGCGATCAGCACTCACAAAACAAGCCACAGCCTGCCCCACCGGTCCGGAAGAATTTTCGAACGTGATATTCTCCGCATAAAAATCGGGAGCATAAATATAGCAGGAAGATGAACCGGAAGTACCTTTTTCCTCACCGAAGCAATTCTTCTTCTGTGCGTAATCATCATAAGAAAGTACCACTCCCTCCTGTCCTATCAGTGAAATATTGATTTTACTTTCCGGAACTACGATTTTTTCTTTATACACACCTTTGCGAACCAGTATCGTAGTGCGCACGTTCTTACGGAAATCAGGCACGGCATCAATAGCCTCCTGTACCGTGAAGAAATCTCCGCTGCCATCCTGTGCCACAACGAAATCATAACGGCGGACATACTTCGCCAGTTCCGGAACTTCCTTGGCAATCGCATCCATAGCCAGACCAGCCACTACACGACCACCATAAACATTCAGATGCGTGTTATCTTCGCGGCCTTTCGGTATGGCAGCAACCTGATTGACAGGCACCCACATGAATAATTTCTTCGACTCTACCGGTCCCATACCTTCCACAAGGTCATGGGTAACCTTATTCATATCCACAAAAGCCACACCCAACTCTTTCGCCACATTCCGCGGAGAGTCCAAGTAAGCTCCGTGCGTATCAATCAATTTGTTTTCGTCTGCCGTACCGAAGTTACGGCGCACGATGGAATTGAACAAAACCGGAATGCCACCTTTGGCACGCGTCTCGTTCACAAAGCGTTTCAGGTTCTCATCAAAAGTACTGCCCGGAGCCGTATATCGTTTCGGGTCCGATTTTTCATCATTGTGCCCGAACTGGATAAATACATAATCCCCTTTCTTCACCTGCGAGATCACCTTTTCCCATCGCCCTTCATCAATGAAGCTCTTGGAACTGCGTCCATTCACAGCATGATTGTCCACGCGGATTTCCTCAGAAAGATAGCCGGGCAACATCTGTCCCCAGCCACGTTCGGGGTTCCCACCTGTCAATGACTTATTAGCCATAGTGGAGTCACCAATCATAAAAATAGTAATCGCAGGTTTGTCTGCTGTGAAAGCCGAGAGCAGAAAGAACAACCCCAGCAGTAATGTCAACTTATGTTTCATAGTTCATTATATATAAATAGTATGATTATTTTCCGGGTGCAATATTACCTAAAAACAGAGGGTTTGAAGTGTAAAAAAAGTCGCAATCGGTAGAAAAATTAATATTAATCGTATATTTGCCAACAAAATAACTAATCTGACTGGCAAAATGAAAAAGACAAGAAGTAACACCTTCATTCTCGAAAAAGAAATCGCCTGGGAACCCGCAGGCGAAGGAGTAGTGCGCCAAATCATGGGCTACGACGGACAAGTGATGCTTGTAAAAGTGAAATTCGAGCAAGGTGCCATCGGCACACCGCACACCCATTATCATACACAAACCACCTACGTGGCAAGCGGTAAATTTGAATTTACCGTGAACGGTGAAAAACAAATAGTAGAAACCGGAGACGGCGTCTACATCGAACCGGATGCAGAACATGGCTGTGTATGCTTGGAAGCAGGTATCCTGATAGACTGTTTCAGCCCCATGAGAGCCGATTTCCTAAAGCACTAATACCTTGTCGACAAGAAGTTAAGAGTTTGTCAACAGACTCTTAACTCTTTGTCGACAAACTCTTAACTCCTTGTAAGAGGCTGATAACCATTACTTCGCAGGCTTCCAGTCGCTACACATTCCATAGATGTAGCTTAGCTCACTATATGGGGCTACTTCCTTTTTAGTCAACTGCTTCGCCCACTCCACACGACCAGCCGCCGAAGCACCTTCTCCCGTACTTCCGTACTCTGCATAACGGGCTGTTTTTTCATTTTCCACGTTTCCCCAGTTGTGCCACCCTTCGGGACGAATATGTTTTCCCATCTCACAGTTGATGAATACGGTAGCGGCATAGGGTCGCCAGGGACGCCCCAGGTATACTTTGTCCACTCCCGGTTCGGCAGTCAGCCTGCAATTTCTGAAAACATAGCCCACTGCAATATCCTTGGGAGTGGAAGCTGCCGTGACATAAGAATTGGTTTTACTACGGATTTCACAATTCTCAAATAAGGCGGTAGAAGGGCCGAAGATGAAATCGGTGGTTCCTTCAATGTAGCAATCCACAAAATAGAGGCGCGTACCTGCAACACCTGTATAAACGGTATCCTGATTTCCCAAAAGGCGGCAATTTATAAATACCAGCTTGTCACCCTCCGTATGGAGTGCAACGGCCTGCCCCAGTCTGGCTGCATTATTTTCTATAGTCAGGTTCCTGAAAGTGATGCTGTTGCCCTGCACCTTCACGGTATAAGTACGGAAAGTTCCCATCTTATTAATATTGGCATGGTCATCATAGGTGATAATGGTATTTTCCACGCTTTCACCGATGAAATCCACATTCTGAATCCAAGACGGGACAATCACTTTCTCTTTATAAACGCCATTTTTTACCAGCACCGTTACTTTATAATCCATAAAAGCACGAATGCCTTCCATTGCTTCCGTCAGTGTACGATAGTCACCCGAACCATCGCGGGCTACTACAATCGTATCTTTCCATTGGGTCTGTGCCGACAACGGCATGATGCTCACAAGGAAAAGAGCGATACCGCATAAATAATAGGTCAGTCGTTTCATAGCTTTATTTCTGATTTACGATTTCCCTTACCTGTTGCAGACGCTCCCACTCCAGGCTTGCCATGATAAACGGACCTACTGCCTTGGGGTCATTACTACGGATTGTTTCATTTATATAATAGGTGTAATCGCCCATACGATAGTTCTTACCACCCAAACCGGCAACAGCACAAGCTTTGGTAATAGTCACCACACCGTCTTTATCCACTTCGATAAAGTTATCGAGAATACCTTTATAGCCTTTCAAAGCTACTTCCAGATAAGATTTATCAATATAGCCTTTACGCACAGCCTTGAACAAGGCATATACGAACATGGTAGAACAGGAAGACTCCAGATAGTTGCCCTCTTCACCGCTCTTATCCAGCACCTGATACCATAAACCTGTCTTCGGATCTTGTATACGTTTCACTTGGGCAGCAATGTTATTCAGGATAACCAGCATGGAATCACGTCCGGCCTCATGCTTTGGAATAAAATCCAGTGCATCTACAAATGCCATAGCATACCAACCCATAGCACGTCCCCAACTGTGTTGCGATTGTCCTGTAGCAGGATCAGCCCAACGTTCCTTGCGGCTTACATCACATGCATGACGATAAAGTCCGTTTTTCGGATCGTATGTATGGCGCGCCACCGTAATGAACTGATTTACAATATCCGGATAATCCTGCACGCGGTCATTGCGGAAAGCATATTCAGCATAGAATGGTGCACCCATATAGATACCGTCCAGCCACATCTGGTTCGGATAAATCTTTTTGTGCCAGAAACCACCATCTTCATTACGCGGATGCGTATCGATCTGGCTGCGCAGCAAATCAATGGCTTTCTTATATTTCTCATCCTTCGTCTGTTCATAAATGCGGAACAGGAACTTTCCCGAATTCAGGCGGTCAATGTTATATTCATGCAGTTTATAAGTTTCAATGCTTCCGTCCTTGTGTATCATTGTGTCTGCATAAGCCAGGGCATAGTCGAACATTTTCTTGTCCCCGTACGTATCATATACATCCAGCATGGCTTGCAATTCCAATCCGTGACAATAGTCCCATTTCAGTTTCGGCTGGAAATCCAACTGCCAGGACTCCGGGCAACGAATCATTTCCGATTCTACCATACGCACCGACCATGGTTGCTTATCGCTTACCTTCTGAGCAGCCAAATGGGTGGAGCAAATCAATGCTCCCATAACAAAAGTTTTACAAAGTAGATTGTTCATCATTATGTTCTTGTTTTTAGGTATATAGATTATTTTAAGTAATGTGACAAAGATAGCGGTTCTCACCTAATCCGTTGTGTACTTTTCGACCGAAAAGGTGCATTATTTATTTTCGTCCTCCACAAACTTACTTTTTCGTGTACGAGAACAACCGTTTTCGTGCGCGATAACGAGTTTTTTTGCTATTTATTTGCATTTGAAACAAAAAATGCAGGAAAATAGACGAAATTTGTATTGATATACATCAAATAATGTGTATTTTTGGCCCCAGAAATAAGAATTAATAATTTTAAATCAACGTATCATGAGTTTAAATCAAAATGCAGTGGGAAAGATGACCAACTACAGATGGACCATCTGTGCCATGTTATTTTTTGCGACAACAGTAAACTACCTTGACCGTCAGGTGTTGTCATTGACGTGGGATGAGTTCATCAAACCCGAATTCCACTGGGACGAATCACACTACGGAACAATCACTTCTGTCTTCTCTATTGTTTATGCGGTCTGCATGTTATTTGCCGGTCGCTTCATTGACTGGATGGGTACTAAGAAAGGTTTCCTCTGGGCTATCGGTGTATGGTCGGCAGGTGCTTGTCTTCACGCTCTTTGCGGTATTGTAACCGAGCATTTCGTAGGTTTGCACAGCGCAGCCGAACTAATGGGGGCTACGGGTGATGTAGTGGTGACAATCGCAACTATCAGTATGTACTGTTTCCTTGCTGCCCGTTGCGTACTGGCACTCGGTGAGGCTGGTAACTTCCCCGCAGCTATCAAAGTAACTGCCGAATATTTCCCAAAGAAAGACCGTGCATATGCTACTTCTATCTTTAATGCCGGTGCTTCTATCGGTGCTTTGGTTGCTCCGTTGACTATTCCTTTGCTTGCCAAAGCATGGGGCTGGGAAATGGCTTTCATTGTAATTGGTGGTCTCGGATTTATCTGGATGGGATTCTGGGTATTTATGTATTCCAAACCTTCTGAAAGCAAGCACGTGAACAAAGCTGAGCTTGAATACATCGAACAAGATAAGCATGAAGAAGGCGCAGCTCCGGTTGTAGAAGAAAAGGATGAGAAAAAGATGAAATTCTGGCAATGTTTCAGCTATAAACAAACCTGGGCATTTGCTTTCGGTAAGTTCATGACTGACGGTGTATGGTGGTTCTTCCTGTTCTGGACTCCTTCCTATCTGAATACACAGTTCGGTATCAAAACTTCCGAAGGATTAGGTATCGCACTGATCTTCACTCTGTATGCCATCACAATGCTTTCAATCTATGGTGGTAAACTACCTACCATCATTATGAATAGAACCGGATTGAATCCCTATGCAGCACGTATGCGTGCAATGTTGATTTTCGCATTCTTCCCGCTGGTAGTGTTATTAGCACAACCTCTGGGTACAATTTCACCGTGGTTGCCGGTTATCATGATTGGTATC
This sequence comes from uncultured Bacteroides sp., assembly GCA_947071285.1. GTDB lineage: Bacteria > Bacteroidota > Bacteroidia > Bacteroidales > Bacteroidaceae > Bacteroides. Next base: position 33,501 of record CAMTFK010000012.1, read on the forward strand.
GGTGGTGCAGCTCACCAATCCTGGTCTGCCAATATCTTCTCTACTGTAAGTGATATGTTCCCGAGAGCAGCAATTGCAAGTATCACTGGTATCGGTGGTATGGCTGGTGGTTTTGGTTCTATGATTCTTCAGAAAGTAGCAGGTAACTTGTTTGTATACTCATCCGGAAGTACGATAGTAGACGGAAAAGAAGTCGAAATGACTCATGACTTATTAGAGCAAGGTGCACAGTTCGTACGCCCTGCCATGGAATTCATGGGATTCTCCGGTAAACCGGCAGGATACTTCATTATCTTCTGCGTATGTGCAGTAGCTTATCTAATTGGTTGGATCGTAATGAAGGCGTTAGTTCCGAAGTACAAACCTATTACATTGTAATAATATACCGTAATAGTATAAAATAGCAAAAGGTGCTCCTCCTCATGAGGGCACCTTTTTTAATATATATAAATACGAAACGTACAGGCACAAAAAAAGCCCCTTCTCACGAAGCGACTCTCTTCGGCACTCTCCTGTGAAAACATGAACCTCGGCATACTTTAGCAAATTTACCTCAAACAGCCCATATAGATACAGGAGCGCAATAACTTTAAGATGAAAAAAAGGGAAGTCTCACGACTTCCACAATTCTTCTAACCTTAAATCTAAATCTCTATGAAAAAAACGTTCGGCAAATATAGGGGTTTATCGTATATGAAGATATTAATAAAAGATATAAAGAAATGAGGAACATTTAAGATTTACTAAATGATGGCAGTAAGCCTTAGAGAACCGCATCCAGCAGGTCGGCGTAGATAGGATTTTGTCGTAACAAATGAGGTACTCCTGTCATAAACAGTTGCTTACGGGCACGCGTAAGAGCTACGTTCAATTTACGGTCAATCCAGACTCCCCCTTCTTCCGTAAGATTAGCAAGGAATTTTAGTTGATAAGTACGGTTCACACAGAAGGAATAAATAATCACATCTCGCTCGCTCCCCTGAAAACGTTCGACAGTATCCACCAAAATATCGCCCAAAGCCGGCACGCCTAAAGCTGCTATCTCGCTCTTAATAAGGGCTATCTGGCTACGATAGGGAGTGATGACACCCAATGTCAGAGCAGGTTGAAAGTCAAAACCGGCAGCCTCGTATTGCCGATAGACAGCGATAGCTAACCGGGCTACAAGCTGGGCTTCGAAATGATTCGTCTTTGCCGATTGTGAAGCAGCCTCCGCCACAGAGGGGAGGAAAGCCACGCGACGCACCAGTATGTCCGCAAACTCATCGTCTTCCAATCCCGGAGCAAGTGTAAGTTCACCTTGTTGATGCGGCAACCCGACAGCCTCCAATAGTCCGCCATAAAAAGCACGGTTGGGGAATCGGGCTATTTCCACGTTCATACGTCCTTGGCGACAAAGAATGTCATGGAAGTGATTAGTGGTGAGTGATAAGTGATTAGTAGCGCTGGCTACTTTCCGGTAGAGGCGTTCGAAAAGGGAATCCTTCAGGTTGTGCAGGCCGATACTATGCAGACAGTCCTCACAGACTTCAGATTGGGATTCGGATTGGAGCACAACGGCAGGCAGTTGTTTATGGTCGCCGATAAGGATAAACTTGCCGATAGCATTGCTGCCCGCCATATTCCGGGCACAGAGAAGTCCCAACAGTTGCGGCTCCAATATTTGGGTGGCCTCATCCACAATAGCCACATCAAAAGTCTTCAGGCGGAAAAGTTCTGTTTTAGAAGAGAATGTGGAGACAGTGCCGACAAAAACACGACAACGGTCTATCCGCGCATGTACTTCACGGCGTGTGGAACAGGGTTCCAGCACATTCTCTATCAAATGGGAACGGAAAGGAGGGTCACAGGACAGTTCACTCCCGATACGGATAAAGTCAATCCCAGGCGTTATGGCAGAGAGGGTCTTACAGATTTCATCTACTGCACGATTCGTATATGAAAGCAGCAATATTTGTTTTCCTTCACGATAGAAGGCTTCCACCATGCCTCTCAGGGCACGGGAGGTTTTTCCGGTGCCCGGAGGACCTACCAGAAGGAAATAATCTTTTGCCGCCTGAGCTTTCAGGGTAATACGGGAGAAATCATCCGGGGCGGCCGCAATGCGGGCATCGAAAGAGGCATCGAACTCAGGTTCACGTTGGAATAGCAATAAATCCCTACGATTCTTGTTTGCAGAAAGAAAAGCGGAAAGCCCCAGATACATACTGCGAAAAGAAGTATCCATAAAATCGTGCTCTATGGCATAACGGCTGTCAAGAGGAAGCACGGAAGTATTTTGTTGCGAAGCACGAAGACGTATGCGGATGTCCCGGTCAGTGATTCGCTCTATATTTCCTTTGAATACCATTTTATTGGTTACATTATCTGCATCGTTATTACGCTGATACAGGACAATGGCATCGCCCTCGCGGAAATTCGGCAGGGCTTGAGGGGAGCGGGCAAATGTTGATTCACTCCTACAGGTGTCGTGTCCTGCATCATGATTCGTCCGTGCCAATACAAGATATGCCTTATGCAAATCTGCGGCATGGTTCTCCTTGATTGTCAGGTCATATAATATCTCTCCCGCTTCACATTTCTCTTCAAGCGTAGAAAGCCACAAGGCAGCAGCGCCTGCACGCCCTTCATAGTCAATATCTCCCGATTTGGAGGTGTACAATTCCTTTGTGATGAAGTTGTACAGCGTATAGAAATAGCACTGCTCCAGCGGAGTAAGTGTCCGGATGCGTTGTGTCACTGCATCAATAGACGGATAAAGGAAACGCTTCCACAGCGTATTGTCCAAATGGCGTTCATTTAGTGTATCCGGATTAATATCTTTCAACCGCTCCGCCGTGTAATGCGGACTGTTACGCAGTTGCATGCCATATTCATTCGCCACAATCCGGTTGCGTACATCCATCACGCGCCGCACCATCGCCCACGACGGACGGGCAGGATACAACAACGGATAACGCGTATACAGTAGATACGCTTTTACCTTGTGGTGGTCCATTCCCATGGAATATTCCAGCACCGCCTGATAGAGCAGCATCTGCACTTTATTATTTTCTTTTGGCTCCACTTTACCCCGGATGGAGTATTCGTCTGCTTTACCCGACTTCATTTCTATGAAAGAAGACATGTTACGCTGCATATAGTCCAAACGCCCCTGTAAGCCCAGTGCTTCGCAAATATACGTAGGTTCCAGCACCGCATCGGTCTTATCCAGTTCATAGCCGGGAGCACGAAATGTCTCCGTCACGGTCTGCCTGATATGGTCAAAGTGCCGCTTACAATCAGCAAAAAATTCCTTTTCCTTCTCCCTGTCCAGCAGGTCGGCACAAGCAGCCAGTTCGATGGAATAAGTGCGGAAGGCTTTTTTCATACAAGTCAGATAGTCCGGTTCCTCTTTGGCATAAATCCATTCGTCCAGGAAAAGATTGGCAATGTTACCAAGCAAGAGAGGGCGTGTATTATCAGGAGTCTGCAAGCGTGCCAGCAGATAATTGGCGGGATGGTGTCCATAGTCTTTGAAGCACTCCGCAAGTGAACTGATATCCAGCAGATAATCAGGTTCGAGAATAATGAAGGAAGGCGTCAGTATGCCCGCCTCGTCCACAGCCACATCGAGCAGGTTGACCTGTGCATGGCGCCATAGCAGTTGGCAGGTTTCAGCAAACTCCTCATTCACCTGCGGCACATTATAGCGCACGCGCAACGGTTCGTCGGCAACGCTATCTACAGGAGATACATATAAATAGGTGTCGTCAGCATACTGGAAGCAGACGCGCATTCGGCGTATCCGTTCTTTGGCAGGGGGAGCAACAATATAAGTAGCATCCGCACGGGGAAGCAGGCGATAGAGTGCAACGGGAATATCTTCTCCCGTCAGGCGTTTCACAAAGAAAGCCAGCGTCTTGACGTCCCGCAAAAGGTTTTCGCGCAAAGGTTCGGCTTGCCGGTTCAGTACAGCATTGGAAGTCAGGCGGAAAGTGTGCAGGCGATTCTGTTCCACTACAGATAGCCCGGCTTTGGAAGCCACAAAGCTGATACGTGCGGAAAGGTCGGTCATTTGCAGGCTGCCATCCGGCATTTGCGTGCGGCAAAGACGTTCCAAGAACTCACGAAGTTGGCGGTAAGCTGCCGTTAACGGGATGTTTTCGTCCTGACAGACGGTGAATAGGAAGTGGTAATCTTCTTTCATTCTTCCTCCTCGACTTCATCAACTTCATCCGCGTCGGTCTTCTTATCCTTAATCATCAGGATACTCAACTCATAAAGCAGATAAAGCGGAACGGAAACCACGGTCAGGGTGAAGGGGTCGCCAGTCGGTGTAATGATGGCTGCGACAATCACGATAATCACTATCGCATGGCGTCGATATTTACGCAGGAAAGATTTATGCACCACTCCCAAGAGCGAGAGCAACCAGGTCACCAGTGGCAATTCGAAAGCCAGTCCCATGCAGAGCACCAGCATCATGAAATTATCGATGTAAGAATTAAGGGAAATCTGATTTTCGATAGCCGCACTCAGTTCATAGGTAGAAAGAAAACGCAACGTGAGCGGATAAACCATGAAATAGCCCAGCAATACGCCGAGGAAAAACATCACCGTACCGATACAAAGGGCCTTCTTCACACCGTGACGCTCGTTGGGATAGAGCGCAGGACTGATAAATCGCCAGATTTCAAAGAAAATATAAGGCGTAGCCGTCACCACAGACATCAAGAAAGCGGTAGACATGTGGACAAAGAACGGGGCGGCCAGATTGATATTGATAAGTTTGATATGAAATTCCTGCGTAAAGAATTCATCATGAAGGTCGAAGACCTTGCCTACGTGACGCAACAGGTCATAGAAGATGAAATCGTTGTGACAGGGCGCCAGTATTACGTTATCAAACAGCCACGGCATTGCAATGAAGTAACCGATAGCCAATACAAACCACACACCAAGTACACGAAACAGCACACGGCGCAATTCGTCCAAATGGTCCCAAAAGGTCAGTTCTTTATTTGCCATAGTAGTAAGTTAGCTACAAGTTACGAGTACCATGCGGCATGATTGCGCAGCCACTTGTAGCTTGTAGCTCGTAGCTTATGTAGCTTGTAGCTCATTTATTTTTTGAAGCCGGCTCGTCTATTTCCTCTTTGGTTTTATTGATTTCTTCTTTTGCTTCGTTCACACCGTCCTTGAAGCTCTTCACACCCTTGCCAAGTCCTTTCATCAGTTCGGGGATTTTCTTGCCACCAAACAACAAGAGGATTACCAGAGCGATAATAATCCATTCGGAACCGCTGGGCAGAAAGCCTAATAAAAGTAAGTTTGTCATATTCGTAGTCTTTTTTTAATTTGTTGCAAATATAATAGTTTCACCACAGATTACACAGATTTACACAGATTAAAACGAAAACTTTCTGTGTCAAGCCGAATAACCGGGAAGCGCATACAACTCACGAGCGGACGGTCAATCCTGATAATACACTCTTTTCACCCGCGTTGAAATACTCGTCAACACTTCGTAAGGAATGGTTTCAAGTATATCAGAAAGCACCGTAATGGGCAGGTGGTCACCAAAAATCTCCACCGTATCCCCTTCCCTGCAATCTATATCCGTCACGTCAATCATGCAGACATCCATGCAGATATTGCCTACATAAGGTGCACGTTGCCCATTCACCAGACAATAGGCATGGCCGTTGCCAAGATGGCGGTTCAATCCGTCGGCATACCCGATAGGCAATGCAGCAATGCGCGAATCACGAGTCAAGTGTCCCTTGCGGCTATATCCCACCGTATCTTCTCCGGGCACCTCCCGTATTTGCAGGATGGTTGTTTTCAGTGTACTGACATTGTTTTTAATGCTGTTATCAATCGGACTGACACCATACAGCCCGATACCCAGACGCACCATATCAAACTGCGCCCCCGGGAAACGCTCGATACCTGCCGAGTTGCAGATATGCCGGAGTATCTTATGAGGAAATGCTTCCTGCAACTGCATGGATGCCACCTCGAACGTGTCTATCTGTCCACGTGTAAACGCATCGAACTGCGGTGCGTCACTACCCACAAAGTGGGAAAACACCGACCGTGCAATCACTGCATTCTGCCCCTTCAACCGTTCAATGAGCCGTGGCATATCTTCGGCAGCAAAGCCCAGACGATGCATCCCCGTATCCAGTTTGATATGAATAGGGAAATTGGTGATACCTTCTTTTTCAGCTTCCTTAATCAGCGCATCCAGCAGATGGAAGCTATATACTTCCGGTTCCAGTTTATAGTCGAACATTGTCTTGAACGCCGTCATCTCCGGGTTCATGATGATAATGCTCGCTGTGATGCCCGCCTTCCGCAACTCGGAACCTTCGTCCGCCACAGCCACCGCCAGATAATCGACATGATGTTCCTGCAGTGTCTTGGCTATCTCATACGAACCTGCACCATAGGCGGAAGCCTTCACCATGCACACCATCTTCGTCTCCGGCCTCAACTGGCTGCGATAATAGTTCAGGTTGGCTATCATGGCTCCGAGGTTCACCTCGAGGATAGTTTCGTGTACCTTCTTCTCCAGTTCTTCCGTCAACGCATCGAAGCCGAACTGGCGGGCGCCTTTTATCAGTATAATCTCATTTTCGAGTCGTAATTCTCCGCGCGAGATGGCACGCAACAATGCCTCTGTGTTAGGATAGAAAGCCTTTTCCATATCAAACCGCGCAGCACACGAAGATATTTCACTGCCCACGCCGATGATGCGTTCGATGCCACGGCTACCTGCCAGTTGCGAAACTTTCCGGTAAAGTGTCGGCGCATTCTGCCCCGTCTCCAGTATATCCGAGAGGATGAGCGTACGTTTCAGCCCGTTGCTCTGCGAGCGGCGGTAAAGGAAGTCGAGCGCAATGTCCAGCGAAGCAAGATCACTGTTATAACTATCATTAATCAGCAAACAACCATTTTTGCCCTCCTTCACTTCCAGACGCATAGCCACCGGTTCCAGAGTTGTCATGCGCTCCGTAATCTTTCCGGCAGGAAGCATCAGATAGAGGCATGCCGCGAGGCAGTTCAGCGAATTTTCAATAGAAGCATCGTCAATGAAAGGCAGCATGAACGTGTTGTCCATATCCAGATAACGGTAAGAGATGACGGTGCAATCTTCCTTCTTCTCCACCTTACTTATAAACAGGGGACGTTCCATGTCCTTCCGGCTCCACGCTATTTCACGGGCGCTGAGCATAGACTTCGCTACACAATTACTGATAAACTCATCGTCTCCGTTATAGATAATCACATCGCAGTTCTTGAACAAGGTCAGCTTCTCCATGCACTTTTCCTGCAGGGAGAAGAAGTTCTCCTGATGGGCACCGCCGATGTTGGTCAGTATGCCGATAGTAGGCTTGATGATATTTTGCAGGGCACGCATCTCTCCCATCTCCGAAATGCCCGCTTCAAAAATAGCGAGCTCGGCCTGTTCGTTCATCTGCCAGACGGACAGAGGTACGCCAATTTGAGAATTGTAGCTGCGCGGCGAACGGACAATCACACGTTCGGGACTCAGCAATTGGTGCAGCCACTCCTTCACAATGGTCTTTCCGTTGCTGCCCGTGATGCCGATTACCGGTATCTGGAACTGATCACGATGTTGCTCGGCCAACTTCTGCAAGGCTTTCAGTGGATTGGAAACCACTAAGAAGTTAAGAGTTGAGAGTTGCCCCAATTCTCCACTCTCCACTTTTTTATAAGTTTCCTTGCTGACCACAAAGTTGCGGACACCGCGTGAATATAAATCAGGTATATAGCGGGCGCCATCATTGCGCTTGGTGGTAAAAGCAAAGAACAACGTTTCTTCGGGGAAACTCAAGGAACGACTGTCGGTAAGTAACCAGTCTATGGTTGCCGGCGTGTCCCCCACACGTCGTGCACCGATGCGTTCGGCTATTGTTTCAATCGTATATGACATATTTCTTTCTCTTTTTGGAAATCTAAGTACGGGTATTTTTTGTTAAGTCGGTCTATTTTTAACACAATTTGTCCTAAAAAACGCTTATACTCGTCTGACTCCGGATGGAAGGGCTTATGAGATAGCGCTTTATTGATATTTTCACTTTCCTGCATAATCTCTAACGCGTCTTCGGAGAGGCAGGTCTGCACAAACTTCTCCCATACGTAGCGTACCGCCTGGGGGGACGGGTGCACCATGTCGTCAGCGTAAAAACGGTAGTCGCGCAACTCATCAAGAAGAAGTTCGTAGGCCGGAAAATAGAAGACATGTTCGGGAAAAGCAGCTTGTAGCTGGTCAATAGCAAGCAGAAGGGTGGCTTTGCTCAGTTGGTTGGCATGCATGCCGTCGCGCACGTGGCGGATGGGGCTGACGGTGAAGATGACTTTCAGCCTCGGGTTCCGGGCTATCAAGCCGGAGAACAGGGAGGTATAGTCCGATACAATCTCCTGCACACTGAGTTGGCGGCGGGTGAAGACGGACTCCGGTTGTTTATGGCAGTTTGCCACGATGTGTCCCGCTTGTTCGTACACCCACGATGTACCAAAAGTAAGCAGCAGACACCCTAATTGATGAATGCGTGCATGTGCCGCCTGCAAGCGGGTGTTGATGCGCTGCAATGCTTCTTCCGCCGAGGGCGAAGAAAAGTCTCCGTGGTGCATCGGGCTATGCCAACATTCACGAAAGAAGAACAAGTCCTCTTCTGTATAAATTCTGCCCGCCACCACCTCGCGCAAAGCTGCCGAGACGGACAGCGGATTATAGAGAACACCGAAAGGATTGATGTCCGGACGGAACTTGGCATCCGCCAGCAGCGCACCCAT
>CAMTFK010000013.1 GCA_947071285.1 uncultured Bacteroides sp.
AGCAATTGACTCTTAATCAATGGGTCCAGGGTTCGAGTCCCTGAGGGTGTACAAAGCATAAGCGGTTACCAAGAAACGGTAACCGCTTTTTTTGTGCAATTATTTATTGTCTCCGGGAAATACTTCCTATCTTTGCACTCCGAAATCAGTAAAACGTAAATACTTTGGATTGGTTATACAGTTTATTCATTGAACATTCCGCTCTGCAGGCGGTTGTGGTGCTCTCGCTAATATCCGCTATTGGTTTGGGACTGGGGAAGATACATATCTGCGGCATATCGTTGGGAGTGACATTTGTGTTCTTTGCAGGTATCCTTGCCGGGCATTTCGGGTTGTCCATTGACCCGCAGATGCTGAATTATGCCGAAAGTTTCGGTCTGGTGATATTTGTGTATGCGCTGGGCTTGCAGGTCGGTCCGGGCTTTTTCAGTTCGTTCAGGATGGGTGGTGTGCAACTGAATATGCTGGCGGTCGGCGTGGTGCTGATTGGCACGGTGATGACGTTGCTGGGCAGCTATGGGTTGGGAGTCTCCCTGCCGGACATGGTGGGCATCCTTTGTGGCGCCACCACCAATACCCCTGCGCTGGGTGCTGCGCAACAAACCTTGAAACAGATGGGCATTGAAGCGAATACTCCGGCTCTGGGATGTGCAGTGGCATATCCGCTGGGCGTGGTGGGAGTAATCCTTGGCATTCTGCTGATACGCAAAATGCTGGTGCGTAAGGAAGACTTGGAAGTCAAAGAGAAAGACAATGTGAATAAGCCGTATATCGTTGCATTCCAAGTGCACAATCCGGCAATCTTCAATATGAGCGTGAAGGATATAGCGCAACTGAGCTATCCTAAATTCGTGATATCCCGTTTGTGGCGGGATGGCAATGTGAGTATTCCTACCTCTGAGAAGGTGATTAAAGAAGGCGACCGCCTGTTGGTCATCACTTCCGAAAAGAATGTGCCTGCGCTGACAGTGTTGTTCGGCGAACAGGAAAACACGGATTGGAATAAGGAAGATATCGACTGGAATGCCATCGACAGCCAGTTGATTTCGCAACGTATCGTGGTGACACGTCCCGAACTGAACGGAAAGAAGCTCGGCTCCCTTCACCTGCGCAACCATTATGGCATCAATATCAGTCGCGTATACCGTAGCGGAGTGTTGCTGCTGGCCACGGCGGAACTTACCTTGCAGTTGGGCGACCGCCTGACGGTAATAGGTGAGGCGGCTGCCGTACAAAATGTGGAAAAAGTGCTGGGAAATGCCGTGAAGAGCCTGAAAGAACCCAATCTGGTGGCCGTATTCGTAGGTATCGTCCTCGGTCTTGCATTGGGAGCCATACCTATTGCTATCCCCGGAGTCAGTACACCGGTGAAGCTGGGACTGGCAGGAGGCCCGATTATTGTAGGTATCCTTATCGGCACTTTCGGCCCGAGGATGCACATGGTGACTTATACGACGCGTAGTGCGAACCTGATGCTTCGTGCCTTGGGCTTGTCTCTCTATCTGGCTTGTCTGGGACTGGATGCGGGTGCCCATTTCTTCGACACGGTGTTCCGTCCGGAAGGGTTGTTGTGGATAGGGATAGGCTGCGCGCTGACTGTACTCCCAGTGCTGATAATGGGAATCATCGCTTTCCGTTGGATGAAGATAGATTTCGGTTCGGTGGCCGGGATGCTGTGCGGAAGTATGGCAAATCCGATGGCACTGAATTACGTCAATGATACCATTCCCGGTGATAATCCCTCAGTTTCTTATGCCACGGTTTATCCGTTGTGCATGTTCCTGCGGGTGATTATCGCACAGGTGTTACTGATGTTCTTCTTGAGTTGAGAGTAGAGAATTGAGAGTTTGAGAAGGTAGAGTTGAGGTTTGAAAGTCTAAAGTTGAGGTTTAAGAACGTAAAGTTGAGGTTTGAGCGTTATCTGCGCAGCCAATTAATAATTAATAATTCATAGTTAATAATTAATGAGTAATATTACCCCTGAAAGCATCATGAGCGACTTGCGCTATTTGCAGTTGCTGTCACGCAGTTTCCCTACAATTGCGGATGCCAGTACAGAAATCATTAATCTGGAAGCTATCCTGAACCTTCCGAAGGGTACGGAACATTTCCTGACCGATATTCACGGCGAATATGAAGCTTTCCAGCATGTGTTGAAGAACGCTTCGGGTGCAGTGAAGCGGAAAGTGAATGAAATCTTCGGACACACCTTGCGTGAGAGTGAAAAGAAAGAAATATGTACCCTGATATATTATCCCGAAGAAAAGTTGCAGTTGATAAAGGAGCGGGAAACCGACTTGGACGACTGGTATCTGATTACGCTGAATCAACTGGTGAAGGTTTGCCAGAATGTTTCTTCCAAATACACGCGCTCAAAGGTGCGGAAAGCGTTGCCGGAGGAATTTTCGTATATCATTCAGGAGTTGCTGCATGAGTCGAGTGTAGAGCCTAATAAACATGCCTACATCAATGTCATCATCAGCACCATTATTTCCACCAAGCGTTCGGACGATTTCATTATCGCTATGTGCAATCTTATCCAACGGCTGACGATTGACTCCCTGCACATCGTAGGCGACATTTATGACCGTGGTCCGGGAGCGCATATCATTATGGATACGCTTTGCGATTATCATAACTTCGACATCCAGTGGGGCAACCATGATATTTTGTGGATGGGGGCGGCGTCGGGGAATGACGCCTGCATTGCCAATGTAATCCGCATGTCGATGCGTTACGCTAATCTGGCTACGCTGGAAGACGGATACGGCATCAATCTGTTGCCACTTGCCACGTTTGCTATGGATATGTATGCGGATGATCCTTGTACTATCTTTGCGCCGAAGATGAACTTTGCGGATGGAAGTTACAATGAGAAGACGCTGCGGCTGATTACGCAGATGCATAAGGCGATTACGGTGATACAATTGAAGTTGGAAGCGGAGATTATAGACCGCCGTCCGGACTTTGGTATGCAGAACCGGAAACTGCTGGATAAGATTGACTTTGAAAGAGGTGTCTTTGTGTACGAAGGAAAGGAATATCCTTTGCTCGACACCAACTTCCCGACGATAGATCCGGCTGACCCGTATCGCTTATCGGATGAGGAAAGGGAATTGATGGATAAGATTCATGCTTCGTTCATGAACAGCGAGAAGTTGAAGAAACACATGCGTTGCCTGTTTACGTATGGGGGAATGTATCTGGTTTGCAACAGTAACTTGCTGTATCATGCTTCCATGCCGTTGAATGAAGATGGCAGTTTCAAGCATGTACGCATCGGTAAGAAGGAATATTGGGGCAAGAAGCTGCTGTGCAAAACAGATCAGTTGATACGCACGGCTTATTTTGATGAAGACGGTACGGAGGAGAAGAGCTTCGCGCTGGACTACGTGTGGTACATGTGGTGCGGGCCGGATGCTCCATCGTTTGATAAAGATAAGATGGCGACATTCGAGCGTTACTTTATAGGAGACAAAGAACTGTCTAAAGAGACGAAAGGATATTATTATTCATTACGTAACCGTGCGGATATTTGCGACCGTATTCTGGCGGAATTTGAAGTGACAGGTCCTCATTCGCATATCATTAACGGGCATGTGCCTGTGAAGATAATCAAAGGCGAGAAGCCTATCAAGGCGGATGGCAAATTGCTGGTGATTGACGGCGGCTTCTCAAAAGCTTATCAACCGGAAACGGGCATTGCCGGATATACATTGGTATATCATTCACATGGACTACAGTTAGTGCAGCACGACCCGTTCCAAAGTCGTCAGAAGGCAATAGAGGAGGGGCAGGATATTAAGTCTACCACCTTCGTTATCGAGTTCAATTCGCAACGCATGATGGTGAAGGACACCGATAAAGGACAAGTGCTGGTGACGCAGATACAGGACTTGAAGAAGTTGCTGGTGGCGTACAGGACGGGATTTATTAAGGAGAAAAACTGATTTAGTGATTAGTGGTTAGTGATAAGTGATTAGCAGGCTGCGCTGTAATGCCGCATGGCACTAATCACTTATCACTAACCACTAATCACTAAATCTAGTATTTAAACACCACCACTCCGCCTTCCAGAATCACCCCTTTGTCATAGGTCACCCCTTTATTATAATAGCGGCTACCCCCATAGCCACCTGTAACGAATACCCCGAATCTGTCCGTCAGGCGATATTCCAGGTTCACACGTGCCTGGAGTGCATAGAGGCGTGCCGGGAAACCATAATCTTTGTTTTTGAAGTTCTCGATGTGCTGAAATCCCAGGTCACCGCTGATGAACAGTTGCTTGTACAAAGGAAGCTCCAGACCTGCACGGTAAAAGAGGGAGGCCGAGAACTTATCACTGAAATCCAGATAATGCGTGCCACCACCTAAGATGGTATAGAACAGTTTATTTTTAAAACGCGCACCTACATTCAGCTTCGTTGTATTTCCTCCGAAAAGCATCAATTGCACTTTCGTATCCGGATTGGCATTCACCAGCCCCAACTGGAAACCATCGAAACTATTCTTGTAATAATTGACTAATCCGATTTGCAAGCCTTTTCCATTCTTTGTTATGTTGAGGGGAGCAAGTTGTGCGCCGGTGAAAGTGCCGCCTACTACATTGCCCAAACCGGCAATCTGCAAACCGTGCATTGCCTCTCCTGTAATGTTACCCAATCCGCTGATTTGTACTCCTCGCAGATTTTCGCCCACAATGTTCAGCAGTCCGGAAGTAGTAATGCCATTGAAGTTTTCACCTGCAATGTTGGCTAATCCCGCCAGATGCACGCCCGAAGAGTTTTCTCCGGTAATGTTCAGTAAACCGCCGATGACAACGCCGGTGGTATTGTCTCCCGCAATATTGGTAAGTCCGGAGAATATGACGCCTTGTGCATGGTTTCCGGTGATGCCTACCAAGCCGGCCAAGGATACGCCACTGAGATTATCCCCGTTTACATTGCTGATACCTGCAACCTGGACGCCCCTCATGCTACCTCCTACCAAGTTGGCAAGACCTGTGATTTGTACACCGTTCATATCCCGGTAGACCACTCCACCCAGTAGATTGATGCCTACGCCACTCAAGCGGTTCATAGAGGAAAAAAGACCCAGGTTGAAGCAGGTAGTGCCCACGGTATCAGTCTGCTGTGTGGACATATTCTTCCACAGGGATAGGTTGATGCCGACAGGTTCCTTGTCTTTCTTGCTTGTTTGGGTTGACTCGTTATTCGTGGTTTGGGCAGAAAGTGTTCCTGCAATAGTCAATAATGCAATGATGGATGAAAATGATCGTCTCATTCGTTTTTAATCTTTAATTTCATCCGGCCAGGGGGCTAATTTGCCCGTTGCACGAAGCGTGGGACGCTGCGCATCTACCGACCGGAGATAGTTACTTAATTTCTTTGCCAATCTCTTTACTACACGTGGTTTTAGCATAGCCACGTCGTTTTTTTCGCTGATGTCAGCCGGGATGTTGAAAAGCTCACGCTTACCATCTGCAAAGTAATACACAAGTTTCCAGTCGCCGGAGCGGATGGAACAAGTGGCTCCGATGCCCGGTCCCGAAGGTCCCCAGCTATGAGGATAGTGCCAATAGATATCACGATTCTTCACTTTCCCTTTTCCTGTCAGAAGCGGCATGAAGCTGATACCATCACGCTGCTGTACGGTGGTATATTTCTGTACGCCCGCTATTTCAAGAATGGTGGGATAGAAATCCTCAATCATAAGGTAATCCCCGCACTTGGTATCCGGAGTCACCACGCCGGGCCAGCTAACGATCATCGGTTCGCGGATGCCCCCCTCGTAGGCGGAACCTTTACCACTGTTGAGCGGATAATTCTGCGTATGCAGTTCTCCGGCACGCGTGTGGGCAGCCAGTCCGCCATTATCGGACATGAAGAGGATGACCGTGTTCTCCGTCAGATGGTTGCGTTCCAGATAATCCATGAGGTCGCCCAAACTCTTATCCATACCCTCGACAAGAGTGGCATAGGCAGCTTCTACCGGAGGCAGCCCTTTATCCAGATATTTCTGATAGAAGCGGTAGTCCGGCTGTATGGGTGTATGGACTGCATAATGGGCCATGTACAAAAAGAACGGTTCGTCTTTCTGCTGCGCATGGTCCAGAGCCTTCATGGCCTCTAAGGTGAGCGCTTCACTGAGGAACGTGTCCGTACCGTGATATTGCTCCAACCCGGGAACTGCCGCCAACGGACTTTTGCCGTCCGGTTTGTTTCCGAAGTTATTCTTGCCGTAATAGCTGGCAGGCGAACCGGCGGCATGACCTGCTATGTTCACCTCAAATCCCATCGTTAACGGATCAGCTCCCGGAGTATCGTTTGCCCCGAAATGAGCTTTACCGCAATGAATGGTCTGATAACCGTTGTCTTTGAGCACTTGGGCCAAAGTAGTAACCTGCGTAGTGCGTTCCACGCCCGGTTCCTGACAAATGCCGTTTACGTTCCATTCCGGATAGGTCATTACGGAGTCCGGCTGTTCATGAGTGGTGTTCTTGCGCAGCGTCCAACTGGTCACCCGGTGACGGGCAGCATTCATTCCTGTGAAAAGGCTGACGCGGGTAGGGGAGCTGATGCTACATGCATATGCCTGAGTGAACATCTTGCCTTGGGTTGCCAGACGCTCCATGTTAGGCGTATGATACGTGTCATTGTAATGAGTCCGTTGAGTCCAGAAGGGCAGTGAAGTATCTTGCCAGCCCATGTCGTCTACCAGAAACAGAATAATGTTCGGACGTTCTTTCTCTTTCGGCGCATCCTTGGCCGCAGATTGTGTAGCCGCTTCTCCTGCCATTCCCCACACGGGAATCATAACGGCTGATAATAGTAATTCGCTTTTCATTTGAGACTGATTTAGTTATAAGTTATTAGTTATAAGTTATTTGTTTGTGATTGCTGCGCCATGATGTCGCATGGTCATAAGCAAATAACTAATAACTTATAACTAATATCTGTTTTTTATCCTTTCGCTTCCTGATACAAGAATCGTTTAATGGAGCGTTTCGGTGTTTTTTCAAACTCCTCGGGGTATATCTTCATTTTGAATATCTGGCTGTATGCAGGAAGAGTCGTGTTCAGTGCAACGCGGTTCTCTTCCATGACACGTTCGATGTCTTCAGTCTTCAGACCATGTGCAAAGGCATCGTCGAAATCGGGATATACCAAGCCGACCAGTTTTTCATTCTGCTGCACGATGATGCTTTCGGCAACGTATGGCATGTTGTTCAACTTGTCTTCTATTTCTTCGGGATAGATATTCTGTCCACTGGCACCGAGCAGCATGTTCTTGCTGCGTCCTTTGATGGTGACGTTACCTTCAGCATCCATCAGGGCAAGGTCGCCTGTGTGCAACCAACCGTCTGCATCAATTGTTTCGCGGGTGGCTTCTTCATTCTTATAATATCCCAACATCACGTTAGGTCCGCGACATACAATTTCTCCCGGGATATTTTCCGGATCGGGCGAGAGGATTTTAACTTCCATGCGCGGAACCGCCTTACCACAGGAGCCCGGCTTGAAACGTGACCAATCTTCATAACAGATAATCGGACCGCATTCCGTCATTCCGTAGCCTACTGTATAAGGGAAGTCTATCATGTGCAGGAACTGCTCTACCTCTTGGTTGAAAGCAGCACCACCCACGATTACTTCTGCAAAACGTCCACCGAAAGCACTGACTACGCCTTCGCGCACGGTCGCTTTAATTTTATCATTGATGATGGGAACTTTCAGTAACAGTTTCATAGTCGGAGTTTCCAACTTCGGAAGCACGTTCTTCTTGATAATCTTTTCGATGATGAGCGGTACAGCTATCACCAGGTGGGGTTTCACTTCCGAGAATGCCTGGAAGATAATCTTCGGGCTCGGCATACGGGTGAGGAAGTATATCTGGCATCCTGCCGAGAACTCATAGAGGAACTCGAATGCCAGTCCGTACATGTGTGCCATCGGCAGCATGGAGATTATCTTGTCGCCGGCTTTCAGTGGCAACACTTCGAATGCAAATGCAGTGTTGGACCACAAGCTGCGATAGGGCAGCATCACGCCTTTTGAATAACTCGTCGTACCGGAAGTATAGTTGATGACTGCCAGTTCTTCGGGCTGGTCTTTATGGTATTCGATGTGTTCCTTGCGGAAATTCTTGGGATATTTCTTGCCGAACAGTTCGTTCAGGTGCTCGCGGGCATAGTCTATCTTTTCGGTGCGGGATACGAGGACGGAAAAATCGGTCATCAGTATGATGCCTTCCAGCAGGGTCATGGCGCTTTCATTGAGGTTTTCCCATACTTGGTCGCCTACGAAAAGCAGCTTGGCTTCGGAGTGGTTTACGATGTTGTGTACATTGTCCGCTTTGAACTCATGTAAGATAGGAACCACTACAGCGCCGTAGGTCAGTGTGGCAAGGAAAGTGACTCCCCAATGCGAGCTGTTGCGTCCGCAGATGGCAATTTTATCGCCTTTCTTGATGCCGCTTGCTTCGAAGATTAAGTGTACTTTTTCTATTTTGCGGGCTACGTCCTTGTATTGCAGGGTAGCGCCATTATAGTCGGTCAGGGCATCCAGGTCCCAATTCTCTTTTATGCTGTTCTCAATATAGGCGATAAAACTTTGTTCCATGATATTATATTGCACATTTGGTTGAAATTTGTGCAAATATAAGGCTTTATTAAAAGAAAGCAAATTTTTGGTTGAAAAAAGCGGGAAGTATAAGCTATTTAATCGTTGGTATATTAAAAGTTGACCAAACAAATGAAATTATAGCAAGTAATGAAATTGATAGTATGGAGGCAGGTAAACCTGCGGGATGAATAAAGATAAACTTCTTGTCAACAAGAAGTTAATACCTTGTCGACAAGAAGTTAAGAGTTTGTATACAAGGAGTTAACTCCTTGTAAGTGGCTGATATTCTTTTACTTTCCGAGATACCAGCCGTACATGCGTTGTACGCCTTCTTCAATCTCCACTTGATGATGCCAACCCAGGGAGTGTAGTTTGGAGGGATCGGTGAGCTTGCGCATGGTTCCGTCCGGTTTGGTACTGTCGAAGGTCAGTTGACCTTGATAGCCTACGGTGGCTACGATTAGTTCAGCCAGTTCGCGGATGGAGATTTCTTTGCCTGTACCTATGTTGATATGGCAGTTGCGAATGTCTTTGTCACCTTGCTTGTAGGTGTCCTTGAAGTCTACGTGCTCCATAACAAAGACGCTGGCATCGGCCATTTCTTCGCTCCAGAGGAATTCGCGGAGCGGGGTACCTGTGCCCCATAGTTTCACTCCGGTGTTGCTGATGCCGTATTTGGCGAGGATGTCGAGGATGTCTTCCTGACTGCTGTTTCCGTCGGTGCCTTCAACGGGACGCTGATTCAGGTCTTTGCGTACGGCATTCCAGTCTCCTTGTTTCAGGCAGTGGGCGAGGTGAATCTTGCGAATCATGGCGGGGAGGACGTGACTGCGTTCCAGGTCGAAGTTATCGTTCGGGCCATAGAGGTTGGTGGGCATCACGGCAATATAATTGGTGCCGTATTGCAGGTTGAAGCTTTCGCACATTTTCAGTCCGGCAATTTTGGCAATGGCATACGGTTCGTTGGTGTACTCCAGCGGGGAGGTGAGGAGTACTTCTTCTTTCATGGGCTGCTCGGCATCACGGGGATAGATGCAGGTGCTGCCCAGGAAGAGGAGCTTCTTCACGTTGTGGCGGAAACTTTCGCCGATGACGTTCTGCTGTATTTGCAGGTTTTTGTAGATGAAGTCGGCGCGGTAGATGCTGTTGGCCATGATGCCGCCTACGAAGGCAGCAGCGAGGAACACATATTCCGGTTGCTCTTCATCGAAGAATTTGCGGACGGCTACAGCGTCCAGTAAGTCGAGTTCTTTGTGAGTTTTGCCAACGAGGTTGGTATATCCTTTGTCTTGCAGATTCTTCCAGATGGCTGAACCTACCAGGCCGCGATGTCCGGCTACAAAGATTTTGGCATTCTTGTCCATTGTTTTGTTTATTAGGTTTAAACACAGAGGCGCGGAGACACAGAGGTTTTATTCTCATTTTGTAGGTAAAAAGCTTTGTGTCTCCGTGTCTTTGTGTTTGATTATTATTATTGTGCTCTCAAGTGCAGCTTCTTCACGAACTTCATATCATGCGCTGCCATAATTTTCACCAATTCTTCAAAACTGGTCTGTCTCGGGTTCCAGCCAAGCAGGGTTCTTGCCTTGGTCGGGTCACCCAACAACTGTTCCACTTCGGCGGGACGGAAGTATTTCGGGTCCACTTCTACGATGACTTTTCCGGTCTTCACCTCAATGCCCTTTTCGTCCACGCCTTCGCCTTCCCAACGCAACTGAATGCCTACTTCCTCAAAAGCAAGTGTGGCAAATTCGCGAACGGTATGCATTTCGCCGGTGGCTATCACGAAATCTTCCGGCGTATCGTGTTGCAGGATGAGCCACATGCATTCCACGTAATCCTTGGCATACCCCCAGTCGCGGCGTGCATCCAGATTACCCAGATATAGCTTGTCCTGGAAGCCCTGTGCGATGCGTGCGGCAGCCAGCGTAATCTTGCGGGTTACGAATGTCTCGCCTCTGCGTTCGCTTTCGTGGTTGAAGAGGATACCGTTCACGGCAAACATCCCGTAACTTTCACGGTAGTTCTTTGTGATCCAGAAACCATATTGCTTGGCTACTCCGTAGGGACTGCGGGGATAGAAAGGAGTCGTTTCCTTCTGGGGAACTTCCTGTACTTTTCCGTAAAGCTCCGAAGTGGAGGCCTGATAGATCTTTGTCTTCTTCTCCATGCCCAGGATGCGGACGGCTTCCAGCATGCGCAGCGTACCGATGGCGTCAGCTTCGGCAGTATACTCCGGTACGTCGAAAGAAACCTTCACGTGGCTTTGTGCTGCAAGGTTGTATATTTCATCCGGTTGCACTTGCTGGATGATGCGGATGAGCGAACTGCTATCCGTCATGTCGCCATAGTGCAGGTTGATGGTACGTTTCTGTTTCATGTCGCGCACCCATTCATCGAAATACAGATGTTCGATGCGACCCGTATTGAAGGAAGAAGAACGACGGAGAATGCCGTGTACTTCATATCCCTTTTGTAGTAGAAACTCGGCGAGAAACGAACCGTCCTGACCTGTGATTCCGGAGATTAAAGCTGTTTTCATATAATAGGCTTTTTATTGATTGATTTTTGAGAGGGCAAAATTCGTTGTTTTTTACGAGAAAACAAAATTTATTAGCTACGAGCTACGGGCTACAAGCTACAAGTTGCTGCGCTATAATAACCGGGTCGCCACCATAGCGCAGCAACTTGTAGCTTGTAGCCCGTAGCTCGTCACTTATAGATTTTATCCACCACCAGCGCAATCGCCCCGTCTCCCGTCACATTGCAGGCAGTGCCGAAGCTATCCATGGCGATATAGAGTGCAATCATCAATGCCTGTGCCGATTCGTCGAAGCCAAGCATGGACTGCAATATGCCCAAGGACGCCATGATGGCACCACCGGGAACGCCGGGAGCCGCTACCATTGTGATGCCCAGCATGAAGATGAATCCGGCAAACAGTGGGAAATCAAAAGGTATTCCCTGCATCATCATTAAAGCAAGGGCGCATGCCACTATTTTTAGGGTACTTCCCGATAAGTGTATCGTGGCGCAAAGCGGGATGACGAAACCTGCAATATCAGCCGATACCCCATTCTTTTTCGTCTGTTCCAGCGTGACGGGTATTGTGGCGGCAGATGACTGTGTGCCCAAAGCTGTGAAGTAAGCCGGCAACATCCTTCCCAGCAATTTGAAAGGATTCTTGCGAACAAACAATGCGGCGATGCAATACTGGAATACCAGCAGAAAGATATGCAGCAGGAAAATCACCCCGATAATTTTTATGAAGACCATCAACACAGAAAATACCTGTCCCGAATGGGTCATATTGAGGAATATGCCGAAAATATATATAGGAAGCAGCGGCAGAATGACTGCACTAATCATCTTTACAATAATATCCTGAAAATCGCGTGCTGCATTCTTCAATGTATCGTTTTTCAACTGTGCAAGTCCCAGACCTAAAGTGAAAGCCAGCACCAACGCCGTCATTACATTCATCAGCGGCGGAATGGCTACTGAAAAGAAAGGCAATATTCCCTGCGCTTCGCTCACTTCCTCCAGCGGCACACCTGTTTCTATCAGGTGGGGAAATACCGTCACTCCCGTGAAGTAAGAAAGGAAACCGGAAAACAGCGTTGCACCATAAGCGATTAATGCTGTTAGCAACAATAGCTTTCCTGCACCTTTACCAATATCGGCAATAGCCACTGTCACCAGTCCCACAATAATCAGTGGTATGGAGAAGTTGAGGAACTCACTGAAGATGCCGTTGAACGTAACGAACAAACGCACCATTCCTCCGGGGAGGAAGTTACCCAAAAGAATACCTAATGCAATGGCTATAATGATGCGCGGCAGTAACCCGATATGTAGTTTTTTCATAAAAATGAATTTAAGTTTTCCCGATGAAATGGGCTTATGTTTGCAAAAGTACGATTTTTATTCGAAATCCATACGAACAAATGCCCTCGACATATTGTTTCCATTTCAATGAAACAATAACAAAAAAAATGCAAGTTATGACAAAAAAAGAACAATTGACAAACATAGGCTTAATCGGACTGGCCGTGATGGGGGAGAATTTAGCCTTGAACATGGCAGACAAGGGGTGGCGCGTATCGGTATACAATCGCACCGTTCCGGGAGTGGAAGAAGGTGTGGTAGAGCGTTTTATCAACGGTCGTGCCAAAGGGAAGAGTATTGAAGGATACACTGAAATCCCCGACTTCGTAGCGTCTATTTCCACACCGCGCAAAATCATGATGATGGTGCGTGCAGGCGCTGCCGTGGATGAATTGATGGAACAGCTTTTCCCGCATCTTTCTCCGGGAGATATATTGATAGATGGTGGTAATTCAAATTATGAAGATACCAACCGCCGTGTGGCATTGGCCGAATCGAAAGGTTTCCGTTTTGTGGGTGCCGGAGTTTCGGGTGGTGAAGAAGGCGCGTTGAACGGTGCTTCCATCATGCCGGGTGGTTCGGTTACTGCCTGGGATGAAGTGAAACCTATCCTGCAAAGCATTGCTGCACGTGCTGCCGACGGCACTCCCTGTTGCGACTGGATTGGTCCGGCGGGCTCGGGACATTTTGTCAAGATGATACACAACGGCATCGAGTATGGCGATATGCAACTGATTGCCGAGGCCTACTGGGTGATGAAGAACTTGCTGAAACTGGATAATGAAGAGATGGCTTCCGTCTTTGCCCACTGGAATGAGGGCAAACTACGCAGCTACCTGATAGAAATCACCGCCAACATCCTGCGCCATAAGGACAAGACAGGCGGTTACCTCATAGATAAGATATTGGATACCGCCGGACAGAAAGGTACCGGCAAATGGTCCGTTATCAACGCCATGGAACTGGGCATGCCTCTGGGGCTGATTGCTACGGCTGTTTTCGAACGAAGCCTTTCGGCACAGAAGAACCTGCGTGAAGCGGCTTCCAAACAGTTTGTCTGCCAGCGTTCGCAAGTGGTTTACAATAAGCCGGAAATGGTGAGGGATATCTATTCTGCTTTGTACGCTTCTAAGTTAGTATCCTATGCACAAGGTTTTGCCGTGTTGCAGAAGGCATCCGAGAGCTTCGGCTGGGACCTCAATCTGGCTTCCATTGCCCGTATGTGGAGAGGCGGTTGCATCATCCGCAGTATATTCCTCAACGATATAGCTGCTGCTTTCGAGGCACAGCAGAAACCGAAGCATCTGTTGCTCGCTCCTTATTTCAAGGAAGAGATACAACAACTGCTTTCGGGATGGAAACACCTCGTGGCACATGCGATGAAAGAAGAACTGCCCGTTCCCGCTTTCTCTTCCGCACTGAACTATTTCTATTCGCTGGTATCTTCGAAACTCCCTGCCAACATGATTCAGGCACAGCGTGACTACTTCGGTGCGCATACCTTCGAACGTACGGACGAGCTTCGCGGACAATTCTTCCACGAAAACTGGACCGGACATGGTGGAGATACAAAATCGGGTACGTATAATGTATAAGATATATGCCCTTGCAATAATAAAATAAGGTAAGAGCTAATGAAATTATTGCAAGGGCTAATATTTGTATGAGCTAATAAAAACAAGATTCTATGAGTAAATTTGTAATGATTATATTCGGCGCCTCGGGCGACCTGACTAAACGCAAACTGATGCCGGCACTTTACTCCCTCTACAAGGATAACCGCCTGCCAGAGGGATTCGCCATTCTGGGTATCGGCCGTACAGAATACGCAGACGAAACCTATCGCGACTATATCCTGAACGAACTGGAACGCTTCGTCACTCCCGCTGAGGTAGGGATGAAGGAGTTTTGCACCCATTTGCATTATCTCAGCATAGACCCCGCCAAAGAAGAAGGCTATGCAACGCTGGACCAACGTCTTCAAGAAATCACCGGCGAAAAGGAACCGGACAACCTGTTGTTCTATCTTGCCACGCCTCCCTCACTTTATGGTGTCATCCCCCTGCACCTGAAGACAGCAGGACTGAACCGCGAGCACACCCGCATCATTGTCGAGAAACCTTTCGGTTACAATCTGGAGTCTGCACAAGAACTAAACAAAATATATGCTTCCGTCTTTGAGGAACGGCAGATATATCGTATCGACCATTTCCTCGGCAAGGAGACGGCGCAAAACATCCTTGCCTTCCGTTTCGCCAATGGTATCTTCGAGCCGTTGTGGAACCGCAATTACATCGACTATGTAGAAGTAACCGCCGTCGAGAATCTCGGCATTGAACAGCGTGGTGGCTTTTATGATGGCACAGGCGCCCTGCGCGATATGGTGCAGAACCACCTTATCCAACTGGTGGCACTCACTGCTATGGAACCGCCTGCCGTCTTCACAGCCGACAATTTCCGTAACGAAGTGGTGAAGGTCTATGAGTCACTGAAACCTTTGACAGAAGAAGATCTGAACGAACATATAGTCCGCGGGCAATACACGTCTTCCGGTTCAAAAAAGGGCTACCGCGAAGAAAAGAACGTCCCCGCCGACTCGCGCACTGAAACTTACATCGCCATGAAGATTGGAATAGACAACTGGCGTTGGAGTGGCGTACCTTTCTATATCCGTACAGGAAAGCAAATGCCTACTAAGGTAACGGAAATCGTAGTGCATTTCCGTGAAACGCCCCACCAGATGTTTCACTGCCACGGCGGACACTGTCCGCGGGCTAATAAATTAATCCTCCGCCTGCAACCCAATGAGGGCATCGTCCTGAAGTTCGGCATGAAAGTGCCCGGACCGGGGTTCGATGTGAAGCAGGTAATGATGGATTTCAGCTACGACCAGTTGGGCGGACAGGCCACGGGCGATGCCTATGCCCGCCTGATAGAAGACTGCATTCAGGGTGACCCTACACTCTTCACCCGCAGTGATGCTGTGGAGGCTTCCTGGCGTTTCTTCGACCCTGTGCTGCGCTATTGGAGCGAGTATCCCGATGCGCCTCTCTACGGTTATCCCGTCGGGACATGGGGCCCTCTGGAAAGCGAAGCTATGATGCACGAACATGGTGCCGACTGGACCAATCCTTGTAAGAATTTGACGAATACAGATCAATACTGTGAGTTATGAAAACTTATATATATAGTACAGCTGTTGAAACGGCACGTTCCCTCATCAGGCACCTCATTGGCTTGATGGAGGAAGAGCCGGACAAAATTTTCCACATTGCATTCAGCGGGGGCAGCACGCCCTCGCTCATGTTCGATTTGTGGGCGGAAGAGTTCAAAGATGCCACTCCCTGGGTGCGCATGCGTATTTACTGGGTGGATGAACGTTGTGTACCAGCCGAAGATTCGGAAAGCAATTATGGTACCATGCGTCGTCTGTTGTTGGATAAGGTTGCAATGCCCGAGGAATATATTTTCCCCATCGACGGCAGTAACCGGCCCGATGACGAGGCAAACAGTTATTCGCGTCTGGTGCGCTGCAACGTTCCGCTTTGGCACGGCTTTCCGGCTTTTGATATTGTTCTGTTGGGAGCAGGAGAGGACGGGCATACTTCGTCCATATTTCCCGGGCAAGAATACTTGCTTTCGTCTTTCCATCCCTATGAACTGAGTGTGAACCCCTACAACGGTCAGAAGCGTATAGCCATGACCGGCTGTTTGCTGTTCAATGCCAAGCAACTGATTTTCTTTGTTACAGGCAGAAGTAAAGCTAACGTGGTGAGGGATATTCTGGATTCAGGCGATACCGGTCCGGCTGCTTATGTGGCACACCATGCCTGGAATGTGGAAGTATTCATGGATGAGCTGGCAAAAACCCAACCCATCCATGCAGTCTATTCATAGAGAATGAGTGATTTCTTAGTTGGACGTTCCGCTTTCGAGGATGCTGACGATGGAGAACAGTGTGAAACAGATGCCTCCTAACCCGGCCAATACACGTGCAGGGACGAAGTAGACATCATTCATCGTAGCCATCTCAAAAAGGAAAGCAGAGAGGAAAAGGCAAATCAGTGCGGTGAACACCGGTATAAGCGGAATACGGTTTGCCAGCTTGAAGACATTTCTCCAAATGACTGCCAACAAGATGACCTTACTGGAGATGCTATAGCAAACTAAACCAAGACCTATCATAATATAACCGATGGAGGACTTTTCCGGATTGATGTCAGTCATTATCCAAAGTCCCCAGAGAACACTCAGAGTACCCATTACCAGTACAAGAGTAGGCCACCATTTTCGTTCAGAATATGTATACCCGTTGCGTATCTGACGGACAATGGTGGCAACCAATGCAACCAAACTTGTACATATGCATGCCAATCCGGCCATGACGTGACCCGCTACAAAGTAGGCGTTATGAATATCGCTTTGTCCCAATAACCAGAATGTCCATACCCATACGCTGACGGCAAAAATGACGGCAAGGATAATTAGTGCATCTCCTTGTGCCGAAGAAAAAGCCTTTGCAGGTGTTGTGTAGTCAGTCCGCTTCGAATTCAGGGTGATGAGGGTGAAGCGGGTGGAAGCGGTGGCGGTAGTGGCTACGCAAGCTGTGATGAAGGCTACCCCGCAGATGACGTGTCCCGCGACGAAATGGGCTACGGTGGTGCCATCATTGATATAGGTCATTCCTCCAATGAAGCACAACACGGCTGCCAGATAGCCGATAATGGGCAGGGCATATTTTGCTGCTGTTGTGTAAGTGTGGATGATTTGCCGGATGATGGTTCCTGCTGTAGCAAATAATGCTATGCATATCATCCCTAATGAAAATACCACAGGCCCGGCAACGAACCGGTTCATGTCAGTTCCCGCGTCAATAACGAAGGCTCCGTAGCCGAAACAAAAAAGGGCCATCAGCAATGGGATAGCCCTGAAAAGGATACTAATACCGTAATTCATAACTGTTACATTTTTAGAGTTTTCCCTTCCAACAGCGTTCTTTACGGTTTGTTTTCTTTTTTAAGATTTATTTGTTTCAGGAAGATTACTTTTCTGCGAGATTCATAATCTTCCACTGGATGTCCTCCTTCATATCTGGTTCGAGTATGGTCCCATTTGCTTCAAGTTCTTTTTGAAAACTTTTCCATGTATGTATTTGTTGTATTTAGTATATTCCAACAACTTAATATCAATCAATTATGAGAAAATCAAATGTATATTTAATTATATTGTCGGTAGCTGTATTCTTCGGAATATCCATTGATTCTTTAAACGCATGTACTCGTGTGGTTTATCAGGGTGTGAATGATATGATAATCACAGGCCGCACCATGGACTGGAAAGAAGATACCCGTAGCAACCTCTGGATTTTTCCGCGGGGCATGGAGCGCAATGGTGAAGTAGGGAAGGATCCGATGCGCTGGAAATCCAAATATGGCAGTGTGATTACTTCGGCTTATGACATATGCAGCACCGACGGCATGAATGAAAAAGGACTTGTTGCCAATTTGTTATGGTTGGCAGAGTCTTCCTATCCGCAATGGAATAGTGAAAGACCAGCTTTGTCGATAGCTGTCTGGGTGCAATATATGCTTGATAACTTCGCAACGGTGGATGAGGCTGTTGCCGCTATAGAACAGAATTCGTTCGATGTTGTATCGGACATGATGCCCGACGGTACACGAATGGCTACCCTCCATCTTTCTATCTCCGACGCCACCGGTGATAATGCCATCTTCGAATATATCGATGGCAAACTGAACATTCATCATAACCGTTCTTATCAAGTGATGACAAACTCTCCTGTTTTCGACCAACAACTGGCACTCGATGATTATTGGAAGAATATCGGAGGAACTACTTTCCTTCCGGGAACCAACCGTGCTGCCGACCGTTTTGTGAGAGCCTCTTTCTATATAAATGCGATTCCTAAGACGGAAGATACACGCACTGCATTGGCTAGTGTGTTCAGTGTGATACGCAATACTTCCGTCCCCTTCGGTATCAGTACCCCTGACCAACCGAATATCTCTTCAACACGGTGGAGAACGGTTTCCGACCAGAAGAATAAAATTTACTACTTCGAATCTACGTTGTATCCTAATGTATTTTGGGTTGACTTCAAAGATGTGAACTTCTCTGAGGGAGCTCCGGTAAAGATGCTGAACCTTGTTTCCGGTAAAACGTATGCGGGAAATACGGCGAAAGAGTTTGTTAATACGAAACCCTTCCAGTTTTTAGGAATAAAGTAAGCGAGATTGGCAGTGTGTTAATTGTGTGTAAATGCTTTCGGTGAATTAAGCTGCAACAACTTAATTCACTATCCGAGGTGGAGGATACGCAGAATCTACCTGCGTCTGGAGAATAACTCATCTATCCAACGAACCAGATAGACGATAATAACTCCGGCAATGACCATTGTAATGATGCGAACTAACATAATCTATCGTTTTTAGTTTTTCGGTTGGCAAAGATAGGTAATGATGTGCAAAATGGGAAGCAAAAGCAAAATAAAAAGTGCTTCCTTGTCGTTCTCTAACGGGGAAGCACTTTCACACAAAAACTAAACTAGACTTAACTAAACTATTCTATTGGGGGAAGTTTCACAACTTCCTTTATCTGTTCGATGCAAAGATAAAAAAACATTTTTTAATATGCAATAGGAAAATATGTTTTGTCGACAAATTCGAATATTTTATCGACTAATAGATGTTATTTCCTAACTTCTTTTATCTAAGAATGCTTGAAATACCTGTTTATAACTGTCGCTGACGGGGATATACGTTTTATCGAACACTATGCGTCCGCGGTCAATAACTCGTATTTTTTCCTTTTGCACAATATAGGACCTGTGAACCCGCATGAAACGGGATGCCGGTAATAATTCCTCCATCGACTTCATACTCATTAGTGATAAAATAGGGCGGGGATTATCTTCTATATAAATCTTGACATAATCCTTCAATCCTTCCACATAAAGTATCTTTTTAAGCTCTATTTGCACCAGCTTATAGTCACTTTTCACGAAGATGCTTTCAATTTCATCTTTAGGTTGTTGCAATAACTCAAACCACTGCACGGCTTTGTTTGCTGCCTGCAAAAAGTCTACGTAGGAAATAGGTTTCAGCAGATAATCCAAAGCATTCACCTTGTAGCCATCAATAGCGTATTGCTCAAAAGCAGTGCTGAACACAATGCGTGTATGCGAATCTACCATTTTGGAGAACTCCAGGCCATTGAGTTCCGGCATCTGTATGTCGAGGAAGAGTAAGTCTACCTGCTTATCCGGCAATTCCTTCATGGCTTGTACGGCACTGGAATACTTTCCCGTTAATGTCAGGAACGGGGTTTTGTTGACGTAGCTTTCCAAAAGACCTAAAGCTAAAGGTTCGTCGTCTACTATAGCACAAGTTAGGTTCATGAGATTTAATTATTAATTTTTAATTATTAAATATTAATTGGCTGCGCAATATTACTGCTAATGCGCAGCTAATTAATAATTAATACTTAATATTTTATATTTAACACTGATTGGTACTCTTTCCCGTCATCACTCACCCCCTTTTTCCATTCGTACCGGCCGGGATAGGTCAGCTCGAGTCGTTTCCGCACTTGCTCCAGCCCTATGCCGCTTCCACTTTTATCAGCTTGGTTCTTGGGGTGGTAACTGTTGGTGATTTCACAGCATACCTGACCGGGACTTTCGCTGAAATGGATGCGGATAAAGCTGGGCTCGGTGGGTGAGATGCCATGTTTGAAGGCATTCTCTATGAGGGAGATGAAAATGAGTGGGGCAATCTCCGTGCGGCTGTCGGCACGGACGTCGATTTGTGTCTCTACAGTCACGTTGGAAGCAAGGCGGATGCGCATCAGCTCGATGTAGTTGCGGATGAAATCCATCTCTTTGCCCAGGGCAACGTAATTTTGCTGGTTATCATAGAGAACGTGGCGCAACAGGCGGCTCAGTTCCTGAACGGCAGCTTGGGCTTTGTCGCTGTCGAAGGCGATGAGGGCATAGATATTGTTCAGGGTATTAAGCAGGAAGTGCGGGTTCAGTTGGTTACGCAAGTTTTTCAGTTCGGCTTCCGTACGGCTTTTTTCCGCCTCCCGGCGGGCGGCTTCCACATTCACCCAACGACCACTCATGCGGATGGCGGCAGCCAGTCCCACAGTGAGAATCATGGAGAATACATCGCGCAGGATAAATATCCAACTGGGAGGTCCGGGGCGTCTGGGCCCTTCGGGTTTTGCGAATGTGTGGAAGATGAAATTCTGCCAGAAGTGCACTCCGATGGCAGTGCAGAGGATGAGTAGCAGGTTCACCATTATATATTGTTTGATGCGTCCCTCGAACAAGAAGCGGGGGATGAAGAAACAATAGTTGACATAGAACACGATAAGGAACGAGATAGGAACAGCACTGCCATGACGCAGGTAGTCTATCCAGGTTATCGAGAAACCGCTACGGTTCATCAACAGAAATGGAAAGCCAAAGATGATACCCCATCCGATAATGTGGATGAGGACTTTTGCAATCCAACGGGGTTTGGGTTCTTGCGTAATCATGTTACAAAAATAGGAAAATTTAGTGATAAGTTGTTAGTGATTAGTGATAAGTTATTAGTGATAAGTTATTTGTTAATATGCGGCATCATAGCGCAGCAATCACAAACTAATCACTAACAACTAATCACTTTTACTCATATCTTATCGCCTCTATCGGGTCCAAATCAGCCGCCTTCTTGGCGGGGTACCAACCGAAGAATACGCCGGTGACGGTGCAGACTGCGAAGGAGAGGAACACGCTCCAGGCTTGAATATAGATGGGCCAGTGGGCTACGTTCTTCACGATAAATGCGGCTCCGCAACCGATGACGACTCCGATGATGCCACCCGTGATACTGATGAGGATGGCCTCAATCAGGAATTGCGAAAGAATATCTACCCCACGAGCGCCGACGGACATACGTAGACCGATTTCGCGGGTACGTTCCGTTACGCTGACGTACATGATGTTCATGATACCGATGCCGCCTACCACCAGTGAGATACCGGCGATACATGCCAGAAGTGTAGTCATCAGGTCCGTGGTGGAGTTCAGCATGGTGCTGAGTTCTTGCTGGCTGCGGATGGTGAAGTCGTCGTCGTCACTCTCTTTCAGTTTATGATTGCGGCGCAGGAGGGTGGTGACTTCCTCCGTTGCATAATCCGTCATATCCTCGGAGAGGGCAGAAGCGAAGATGCCTTGCAGATAGGTGACGGCAAGCATACGTTTCATTACGGTGGTGTAGGGAGCCAGCACAATTTCGTCCTGGTCCATGCCCATGGAGTTGTATCCTTTGGCTTTGAGTACACCCACTACGCGCAGAGGTATCTGATTGAAACGAATGGTATGGCCGATAGGGTCTTGTCCGTTAGGGAAAAGGTTGTCCACAATGGTTTTACCGATGATGCAGACTTTGGCGGCGCTCTGGATATCAGCTTCGGTAAACATTTCACCGCTCTCCACGCTCAATTGGCGGATTTCGAGGTACTCGGTGCCTACGCCGTTCACTGAGGCAGGGTAGTTGTTGTTTCCGGCAATGAGTTGTCCGCTGGATGACACGTTGGGGCTGACGGCTGCCAGAAAGTTCGTTTCGTCTCGCAGTGACTCGTAGTCGGTTAGTTTCAGCGTCTGCATGGCTGAGGCGTCTTGCCGGACACCACCACGTGTATCACCACCCGGATGAATCATAATCATATTCGAGCCCATCTCCGATATCTGTGCCTGGATGCTCTTCTTCGAGCCTTGTCCGATGGCAAGCATGGTGATGACGGATGCCACACCAATGATGATACCCAACATGGTGAGGAAGGCGCGCAACTTGTTGTTGGCAAGGGCGCGAAGGGCTATTTTGAAAAGGTTTGTTCCGTTCATATTTTTTTTAGTTACGAGTTACGAGCTACAAGCTACGAGTGCTTGGCAGCATGACAGCGCAGCTACTTGTTACTCATAGCTGGTAGCTTGTAGCTGATTTATCAATCTTCATCACTCTTTGGCAACGCTGCCAGAGCTGCGGCTGCCGAGAGAATATTCTGATTTACTGTATCTTCTGTCACATGTCCGTCGCGCAAGCGAATGTTTCGGCTGCTGTATTGCGCTATTTCGGGATTGTGAGTGACGAATATGATGGTGCGTCCTTCGGCATGCAACTTTTGAAAGAGTACCAGTATATCGAAAGAAGTACGTGTATCCAGATTACCCGTTGCTTCGTCGGCGAGGATTACGGCAGGGTTGTTCACCAGGGCGCGGGCGATGGCTACGCGTTGCATTTGTCCGCCGGACATCTGGTTCGATTTATGTTCCAGACGGTCGCCCAGTCCCACGGCTTGCAGGGCTTCGATGGCACGGCGGCGGCGTTCGGCGGCTGAGACGGCGGCGTTGTACATCAAGGGGAGTTCCACATTCTCTACGGCAGTGGTCTTTGCGAGCAGGTTGTAGCTCTGGAAGACAAAGCCGATTTTACGGTTTCTCAGGATGGCACGTTGAGGTTTACTCATGGTGCGCACAGATATGCCGTCCAGCAGATATTCGCCACTGGTAGGGCTGTCGAGGCAGCCCAGGGTGTTCAACAGTGTCGATTTACCAGAGCCGGACGTACCCATGATGGTGACGAACTCCCCTTCGGCGATGGAGAAGGAGACGCCACGCAATGCGTGTACCGTTTCTTCACCCACCTGGAAGTCCCGCCGGATATTTTGTAATTCTATGACTGTTTTGCTCATATGGTTTGTTCTTTTGTAATCATTTACCGTTCTTTTTCTTATTTCCCCCCGGAGGGCCAGGCATGAACGGACTTCTTTCACCGTCAGCTTGTCCTTCGGGCATGATAGCTTGTTCGCCAGCAGTACTGATTACTGCATCAGCCACAATCTGTGTACCTTCATTGACACCACCCGTAATTTCCGTCATTATTCCATTGGAGATGCCGATGCTGACCGGATGTGCAGTGAATGTATTCCCTTCTTTGGTCCACACTTTATGTTCACCTTCGCAATCCTTGATTATAGCATCTTGTCCTACTAACGGAATTGCGGGTGCAAAGCGCAACGCTTTTGCCGGAACGCTCAGCACTCCTTGCTTGTCCAGTGTATAGATGGTGATGTTAGCTGTCAGCCTTGGTTTCAGTTTCAAATCCGGGTTGTGTGCGGAGATGACCACTTCATACGTTATCACTGTTGTGGTCGTGGTGCTGCTGCTTGAACTGCTCGTAGCTCCCAGGCGGATTTGTGTCACCCTTCCTTCGAATACATCATTCGGATAAGCATCTACCGTGAAGCTCACACGTTGTCCTTCTTCCACATCACCTATATCAGCTTCATCCACGTCGGCCACTACCTGCATTTGTGTCAGGTCGGCAGCAATGGTGAAGAGGGTCGGGGTTTCGAAGCCGGAAGCTACGGTCTGCCCTTCTTCCACGTCACGACTGATGACTACGCCATCGATAGGAGAGGTGATGGTGGCGTATGACAGGTTACGTTCCGCCTTGGCAAGAGAAGCCTTGCTGCTGTCGAAAGCACTTTTCGCTTTCTGATAGTTATAGAGGCTTTGCTCGTAGTCCGTATCGCTGATGAGTTGCTTCTCATGCAAACCCTTGTTGCGTTCATAGTTCTTCTGCTGATACTCGTATTCGGCTTTGGCACCGTCGTAGGTTGCCTTTTGCGAAGCGAGTTCACTTTGCAGGGTCACTTTATCCATCTCAGCGATGAGTTGACCTTTGGTTACTACCGAGTTGTAATCTGCATACAACTTGTCGATGATGCCACTGACCTGCGTACCTACTTCCACTTCGGTCACCGGTTCGATGGTGCCTGTTGCGGTCACAGAGTTGGAGATGTCGGCACGCCCCACGGTGGTCGTCTCGTACACCACCTTCCGGTTTTTGGTTTGTCCGCCAAATGCCCAGATAGCTATGCCGGCTACAATGATGACTCCGGCTGCTACGATGATAATTTTTTTCTTGCTCATACTTTATATGATATACTTATTGAATTAATATTACGTTTAGGAACGTGTTTATAGTGCTATCCCTTCTCCCTGGTAGAAACGCAACAACTGTGCATTCAATATCGCCATATACTTGGCTTGTAGCGTTTCCTGCTGTGCATTGAGGAGGTTGTTCTTCTCCGTCAGTAGTTCCACGGTATTCTTCATACCCAGGTTGAATTGTTCTTGAATGAGGTCGTAACTTGTTTGCGTGCTACGCAGTTTCTCGGCGGCGGCCACGTATTGCTGTTGCGCACTGTTGGCATCCAGCCACAGGCTTTCGATGGTCTTATACAGAGTCTTCTGCTGGTCCAGGAAGTCCAGTTCGCTGGTCTGCTTTTGCAGGCGAGCCTTTTGTACGGCGCTTTTGGTCTGGCGGTTGTTGAAGATGGGGATGCTTACGGTCAGTCCCAGCGAGTTGTTCCAGTTGTTTTTCACCTGTTCGGAGAAAGAGTAGTCATTGCCGTTGGCATTGGTGGTTCCGATGCCGGCACTGAGGCTCAGGGTAGGGATGTATCCTGCTTTGGCAATACTGATGTCAAGGTCCGACGCCTGTATGTTCAGTTTGCCCGACTCAATTTCCGGACGGAAGGTGAGGGCGGCGCGATACACATCCGTTTTGGTGGGTAGCGGTATCAATACGCTCTCATCACCCAGACTGGGGAGGTAGAGGTCCATTTCCTTTTCACCGTCCAGCTCGAGGAGCTGCTTCAGTTGCAGCTTGTAATCCTGCAGGGTGGCTTGCGCGGTCACCAACTGATATTTATCCGTGCTCACCTGCGATTCCAACTGTGCAAGGTCGCTTTTGGCGATGCTTCCGGCTTCCAGTAACTGCTGTGCACGGTCGCGTTCTGCCTGGCTCACGGCAAGAGTGTTTTCATTCACTTTCACGGCTTCGGCGGCATAAAGTATCTGTACATATATCTGTGCAATGCTTTCTTCGATGGAGTTCTCGCTTTCGGCAACGGTAAGCTCGGCGATGCGGTTGTTCAACGTTTGCTGCTTAATGGTGTTCAGGCGCTTATTGCCGTTGTAGAGGGTCCAGTTGGCGTCGATGCCGTAGCTGCCGTTGTATGACGTCTTGCTCGTACTGCTGGTGATGTTGTCACCACTGATAATGGTGCCGCTTTCACTGTTGGGGCGGTTTACGATACGCTGGCTGACGCTTGCCGACAGGCTGGGGAAGAGGGCTGCCTTAGCGGTTTTTACGTCCACTTCGGCGCTTTCCGCACTGATGCGGTTACGCTTCAGGGTGATGTTGTGCTGCAAGGCATAGTCGATGCAAGTTTGCAAGTCCCATTGCGAGGGGAGTGCTTCATCTTCTTGTGGAATGGCGTCCTCCTGCAGAGGGGCATCTTGTGCTGTGCTTTCCGTTTGCACAGCAGAGGCGGGAGTCTGTGCATGCAGCGTTGAACTGCTTGCACAAGCACTTGCCACGCATAGTGTTATCACTGTCAATCTTCTTACATTTCTCATATCTCTGTTATTACTAAATATGTTTTTTACCTACACAAAGGTATGGGGTGCGCCGGAAACCTACAAAACGAATAGACAGTTTACAAGTTTCCGACGGCGGAATGCTTTTTTGTGCCGATAACTAACTTTGTCGGTTGACGAAATTATTCATATCGGTGCAGAAAGGGGTAAAAGTGATTAGCGTTTAGTGATTAGTGATAAGCAGTACTATCGTAATTCTCCTCCTCCCCGGAGGAGGAGTACCCGTAGGGGGAGGTGGTAGGTAAAACAATAAAGTACCTATAAATAAGAAGAATAAGGAATTCCTTTCTCACCTACCACCCCGCCCTTTGGGCACCCCTCCTCCGACTGGAGGAGGGGAATTAAGATACTCAGTAAATCATCATTTAATTCATAACCGCTCAGAAATGAATCTTTAGTCCGTTGATGGCGACTGCTTTCGTGCAGTCAATTATAAGTCTAAAGATAAATTACCGTCCACTTTTTTCTGAAAATTTTGATTTCTCAGAAAAAAGATGAAAATAAGAGAATGTAATATCTTGTATTTCAGATGCTTAAAAAGTGTATATCTCACATAACGACTGAGATACTCTCGCATAACGACTGAGGCTGCCTAAGATAACGACTGAGGGTACCTCAAATAACGTCTCAAGTCAGATGTAAATATAAAAGAGCGAATTTCAAGTATTGGTTTAACTCATATCCGCTCCAAAATGAACTATAATTTAGCATGCAGATTAACTTTTTCCTTATTTATTTGTTATATATGTATATAAGTTTTATATTTGTAATCATTATAATTTTGTTATTATGAAGAATACAGTACTCAGCATCTGGCGCTTTTACGTAGATGGCTTTCGCAGTATGACGTTGGGCCGCACATTGTGGTTCATCATCTTGCTGAAACTCTTTATCATGTTCGCTATTCTGCGTGTATTCTTCTTCCCGAACTTTCTGAATTCTGCTGCCACAGACGGCGACAAGGAAGGCTACGTCAGCAATGAACTCATAGAGCGTGCCATTGGTGATCCTCCTCCTTCCATTCCCGATTAACCCCCTTTATAGCAAATAACTTATAATTCATAACTAATAACTTAATTCTTATGCTTGAGCACATAGACACTTCGTTGATTGACTGGTCGAGGGCACAATTTGCACTGACCGCTATCTATCACTGGATTTTTGTGCCCCTAACGCTGGGGCTGGCAGTCATCATGGGCATCATGGAGACAATGTATTACCGAACAGGTGAAGAGTTCTGGAAACGGACCGCTAAATTCTGGATGAAACTCTTTGGTATCAACTTTGCCGTGGGAGTAGCTACGGGATTGATTCTGGAATTTGAGTTCGGAACCAACTGGAGTAACTATTCCTGGTTTGTAGGAGACATTTTCGGTGCGCCGCTTGCCATCGAGGGTATTCTGGCTTTCTTTATGGAGGCCACGTTCATTGCAGTGATGTTCTTCGGGTGGGACAAGGTGAGCAAACGTTTTCATTTGGCCTCTACCTGGTTGACGGGACTCGGTGCTACAATTTCCGCCTGGTGGATACTTGTTGCAAATGCCTGGATGCAGAATCCGGTAGGGATGGAGTTTAATCCGGCAGCAGGACGAAATGAAATGGTGGACTTTGCCGCAGTGGCGCTTTCACCGGTGGCAGTGAACAAGTTCTTCCATACGGTACTGTCCGGTTGGGTGCTGGGTGCAGTGTTTGTTGTGGGGATAAGCTGCTGGTTCCTTCTGAAGAACCGCGATAAACGATTTGCTTTGTCGAGCATCAAGATAGCTGCCTGGGTAGGATTGATTTCGGCTGCGCTCTCGGCATGGACGGGAGACGGTTCGGGCTATCAGGTGGCGCAGACTCAGCCGATGAAGCTGGCAGCTATGGAAGGATATTATGAGGGGCAGCAAGGCGCCGGATTGGTAGCAATCGGCATGCTGAACCCGGAAAAGGAAACATATAACGATGGTGTGAATCCTTTCTTGTTCAGGATAGAGATACCGAAGATGTTGTCGCTCCTCGCCGAACGGAAATCGGATGCCTTTGTGCCCGGTATCACGGACTTGATAGAGGGAGGTTATCAGTTGAAAGACGGTACGACAGCCCTGTCCGCTGAAGAAAAGATAGAGCGTGGAAAAACAGCGATTGCTGCATTCGGCGCTTATCGGGCTGCAATGGAAGCAGGCAATGAAGCGGAAATGAAAGTGGCTGAACAGACGCTGAAAGAGAATGTAGCTTATTTTGGTTATGGATATATTAAAGATGTGAACGACTTGGTGCCCAACGTGCCGCTGACGTTCTATGCGTTCCGCGTAATGGTGATATTGGGCGGATATTTCATACTCTTCTTTATTGTAGTGCTTATCCTTTCTTATAAGAAAGACCTCTCGAAAATGCGATGGATGCATTGGGTGGCTCTGTTGACTATTCCGCTGGGTTACCTTGCCGGACAGGCGGGATGGGTCGTTGCAGAATGTGGACGCCAGCCGTGGACAATACAGGATATGCTGCCTGTAAACGCTGCCATCTCCAAGTTGGATGTCGGCTCTGTGCAGACCACATTCTTTATCTTCCTGATACTGTTCACTATCATGCTGATAGCGGAAATAGGTATCATGCTGAAAGCGATACGTAAGGGACCGGAGAATAATTAAAAATTAATCATTAAAAATTGAAGCTCATGACATACGCTTTTCTACAACAATATTGGTGGTTCGTGGTATCATTGCTGGGGGCCCTGCTCGTATTCCTGCTGTTTGTGCAGGGTGGTAACTCGCTTCTTTTCTGTTTGGGCAAGACGGAGGAGCACAAGAAGATGATGGTGAACTCTACGGGACGGAAATGGGAGTTCACGTTCACTACGCTGGTGACATTTGGTGGAGCATTCTTTGCATCGTTTCCGTTGTTCTATAGCACCAGTTTCGGTGGGGCCTACTGGCTGTGGATGATTATCCTGTTTAGCTTTGTGTTGCAGGCGGTCAGCTATGAGTTCCAGAGTAAGGCGGGAAATCTGCTGGGTAAGAAAACATACAGGACGTTTCTGGTGATTAATGGTGTGGTCGGTCCGGTACTGCTGGGCGGAGCGGTGGCCACATTTTTTACGGGGTCGGAGTTCTACGTTAATAAGAGTAGTATGGCGGATACGGTGATGCCGGTCATCAGTCATTGGGCCAATGGCTGGCATGGACTGGATGCGCTGACTAATCCGTGGAATGTGGTGCTGGGGCTGGCAGTGTTCTTCCTGGCTCGTATTCTGGGGGCGCTATACTTTATTAATAATATTGATGATAAGGACTTGGTGGCACGTAGCCGCCGTTCACTGATAGGGAACTCGGTGTTGTTCCTGGTGTTCTTTCTGGCGTTCGTTATCCGGACGTTGCTGGCAGACGGATATGCGGTTAATCCTGCTACAGGGGAGATATTTATGGAACCGTATAAGTATCTGACGAACTTTATAGAGATGCCGTTGGTATTGATAGTCTTCCTTATCGGCGTAGTATTAGTGCTTTTCGGCATCGGAAAGAGTTTGCTGAAAAAGACGTTTGATAAAGGTATATGGTTCACGGGTATAGGTACGGTGTTGGCTGTGCTTGCGTTGCTGCTCGTGGCAGGATACAACAATACGGCTTATTATCCATCTACGAACGACCTTCAAAGCTCGTTGACGCTGGCAAACAGTTGTTCCAGTGAGTTTACTTTACGGGTGATGTTCTATGTTTCCTTCTTGGTTCCGTTTGTGTTGGCGTATATCTTCTATGCGTGGAGAAGCATTGATATACATAAGATTAGCGAAAAGGAGATGAAGGACGGGGGACATGCGTATTAGTGAATAGTGGTTAGTGGTTAGTGATTAGTGGCTGCGCTATCATTCCGCATAGAGCTAATCACTAATCACTAACCACTAATCATTAACCACTAATTGCATTCCAATTAACCTGTCATACCTTTCTCCGAAAGCCCGGTGGTAGACAAGTATCAGATATTCATTTTCTGTTTCATAATAGTTTCCTTCTGCCTGCGCAGTGCTCCCTGACGTACTTCCCGGTGCTACATATAAATACTGATAATTGTATGCCCCCTGTTTTAGCAACTGACTGCCTTCATAGGCATGTGTTTCCGGATTATACTTCAACCGGTTCCCCTCATTGAAATCATCGTAAGTAAATGCCCCTTGCAGATAGAAATCTCCTTCACTGAGCGGATTTTCCCATAACAGGGAGAAATGCACGAAGAAGTAATCAGCTTCCGTATTGTTGTCCACGGCTTCATCATAACGTATTACAAAGCGCCCATTCTGGTCTTGGTCATAACTATAATTTAATATTCTTGGTTCGGCCGGACGAAGCGTCACATGATAATAAGGTGTATGATAACGGATGCTCTCCACCCCTTGCGAAGCATAACGAGTACTCACCATCTCGAAACGTCTATACTCATTTCCGGCAGGAAATATCAATGCACGGTTATGTTCATATCTCAGTTGGTCAGGACCCACATAAGAAGGTTTCAGATTAGTCACCCAGTTATCCGTACGATTATCCTGCAGGACGTGTACTTTTACTTCGTTCTGCGGATTACGAATAGGGTATCCTTTATGCTGAATACTGAAACTTACCTGTTGATGCGTCTTGTTACGGTCAATCTCCGTGTCGCTGCTGACTTGTGCCGATACATTCACCTCCTTCTCCAGTACCCGGAAACAAGTACTGAAAGCGGGCTTGTCTTTTCCTTCGGCATCATCATAAACCGTCAGCCGATAGTTACCGGAAAGTTTTGGCCGTACCTGATCGTTAGGCAGCGTCAGCCGATAGTGCGTGTAGGGCAGGGTAGTGTTGACCGAGATGTCGTAATCTTCTATCGGATTGTCATTGAAGCCATCCAGATATTCCGTTTCAGAGAGATCCGAAGGCGTCCAGTCTGCATTACAATGTGTGAGTATGTACTGGTAGCGGTGATAATCGTGTGTAAGATGGTCGAAAGAAATTTCCACGGATTCATCTTCACCCAGTCGGATGACCGCAGGAGCCATATAGTCATTATTGGCAATGACCTGTACCGTTCGTATATGGGGAGTGTGCACTTCTGTACGCTGGGCATGCAACCCACCGCAGACGATACAAGCAAAGAGGAATATCCAGATTTTCTTCATCACGTAGTATGTTAAGCACACAAATATACGCAGATTATTTCTTTTTCTTCTTCTCTGTCTTCTTCTTTTCCTTCTGCTTCTTGGTGTCCTTCTTCTCTACCGGTGGAAATTTGGGGACCAATTTCATCAGTCTCAATATCTGTGATTGCCTGTGCAGGATATAAGACGAGGGGCGTGCAGAGTCAAAGCGTATGGGATTTGGGAGCGTGGCGGCTATCAGCGCACATTGTCCTGCTGTCAGTTTGGCGGCAGTGGTCTTGAACTTGTATTTGGCGGTAGCTTCCGCTCCATAAATACCTTTTCCCATTTCGATGGAGTTGAGATATACTTCCATGATTCGTTCTTTCGACCAGCAGAGCTCAATGAGCCAGGTGAAGTAAACTTCGAACCCTTTGCGTACCCACGAAGATTGCGGCCAGAGGAATACATTCTTTGCTGTCTGTTGGCTGATGGTACTGGCTCCTCGTTTCCGTTTACGGGTTTCGTTCTCTTTCAAGGCTTTCTTTATTTCAATGAAGTCGAAGCCATTGTGAGTGGCAAAGCGGTTATCTTCCGAGGCGATGACTGCCATCGGTAAATGGGGGGAGATTTTTTCAAAGGGCACCCAAGTGTGATGCCAGACCGGTTTTTCACCTTTAAAGAGTTGCTGGGTACTGCGGATGACCATGAGGGGAGTGGTATAGACAGGGATAAAACGATAGAGTACCACTGCAAGAATAGTGGAGATAAAGAAGAATAATACCAGATTGCGGATAATTCGCAGAACTTTCTTTATACTCATTGTCTTATTAGTTACAAACTATGAAGCTACGAGCTACAAAGCTACGGGATACAAGTAGCTGCGCTATGTTTGCGGGTAAATAATTATTTGCCCAGCCATCACGCCGAAAGGCACTTGTAGCCCGTAGCTTTGTAGCTCGTAGCTTCTTATATCTTAGTTTCCTGCTTCCGCATTCTTAATCATCTGTTCGCTGGCATACATATAAATATCCACGCGGCGGTTCTGACTTGCCGTCATGCTGTCATCATACTGATTGTAGCCCACACCTTCCACTTTCTTGAATTGTGCAGGAGACACACCGCAATCTTGCAGATAGTTTTCTACCGTATACGCGCGGTCCTTTGAAACTTTCATGTTAGCTTCATACGTACCCACCTTGTCGGTATGTCCTACAATAGCGATGTCTGTCGTCGGGTCTTCTTTCAAAATCTGAGCCAGTTCGCGCAGTGAAGCTTTAGACGTATTGCTCAGTGTAGAAGAGTTGAAACCGAACAGAATGCCCGATTCAAAAGTAACCTTCACCGCAGCGAGTCCGTTGTTGTCCGTCACCTTCTCCACCTGTGCACCTTCAATCTTGGCAGCTTCCGCAGCCTTCTTATCCATCTTATGCCCGATGGCAACACCTGCACCCGTACCTACCGCCGCACCGACAGCCGCACCAATGGCAGCGCCCTTGCCTTTACCGATAAGTCCGCCGATGATTGCCCCGGCTGCTGCACCGGATCCACCACCAATCACACCACCTTTTGCAGTGTTATTCATTGTGCTGCAACTTCCTAATATAATGGCACAGCTTAACAACAGTGCCGTAATTTTCATCTTTCTCATACTTTTTCTTTTTAATGTTTTACCGTAATTAGTAATGCAAATTTAGATATATAACAATTATTCTGTAGCTATGTTCAGTTCATTTATTCGTCTTTTTTAGAGAATTTTTCTTTTTATAATAATAAACCACAGTGTGAGGATGATTCCCTTGGCAATGGTCGTTGCACTTACAGCCCACCAAATAGCGTCCACACCCATTCCCAAATGTACGAGGAATAAGGCAATAGGGATACGCATGTAGTTGCATGATATGCTGATGATAGCAGGAGGAACCGTTCTTCCCAATCCGTAGAAAACCCCTTGCATAGTGATTTCCAGCATCATGAAGAGTTGCGAATAACCGTCTATGCGCAGAAAGTCACCGCCTATGCGATAAGCGTCCGGTTCGGGTACAAAGATGGAAAATACTTCGCTTCCGAAGAAGATGAATAGCAGTGAACAGAGTGTGCCGAATATGGACGTCATCCACAGCGTAGTACGCCAGGCTTTCTTCACTCTCGACTTTTCTCCGGCAGCATAGTTCTGTGCAATGAAAGTACTCAATCCGGTAGAGAAGCCTTGTGAGGTATTCCAGGTGATGGCTTCTATCTGTCCTCCGGTGGTGAAAGCCATAAGGCCGAGGTGTCCGCCCTGTTCCGATGCGGTGCGTGAAAGGAACATATTGACGAAGGCAAACAGCGTGTTGAGCGTAGCTACCGGGAGTCCCAGCTTAAAAATACGTTTTGTATATTTTCCTTTCAGCCGGGTAAGGAAAGGGAAACCACCCAACAAATCGTCCTTGCAACGTAGCTGATAGACAAAGATACCGAATACCGTTGCCTC
Organism: uncultured Bacteroides sp.; assembly: GCA_947071285.1. GTDB lineage: Bacteria > Bacteroidota > Bacteroidia > Bacteroidales > Bacteroidaceae > Bacteroides. The sequence goes on from CAMTFK010000013.1 coordinate 33,591, forward strand.
AGACAACCATGTGGCAAGCGCCGCACCTACCGTTCCCCAACCGAAGCCGAAGATGAAAAGCGGGTCGAGTATAATATTCATAATCAACCCAGTGCCACTGATGTAGAAAGGAGTTTTGCTTCGTCCTGCCGCATTATATATTCCGGTGAAAGCGGCAGAGAGGAATACGAAAGGAAATCCGGTTGAGACTATGCGCAGATAAGTAATGGCATTTTCCGTGATATGCTCTTCCAACTCGAATATGTGTAAGATAGGGCTGGCAAAGAGGAATAGCAAAGCTCCCCAGCATACTGAAATCAGCAATGCAATACTGATGTTATGCGAGGCGAATTGCCGCGCATCCTGTTCGCTGCGTGCCCCGATAGACTGCCCTACACTGACTTCGGAGCCTACCTTATTCAACAAAGCGATGGAGCCGGACATCCAGGTCAGTATCCCTACTGCACCGACAGCAGCAACGGCTTCACTACCCAAACGGCCTACCCATGCCATATCCGTCAGACTGTACGCCATCTGGATGAACGAGGTAGCCATAATAGGTATTGCCAGATTGAACAACTGGCGGTTAATAGGTCCTTGTGTCAGACTTTTTATTCCTTGCATTCTCTTTTTGCAGACTATATATCAAATACGGGCTGCAAATTTACGGATTATTTGTTAATAATACGAATGGGTTGTTGAAATTGGTTTGTTATTGTAGGGTTATGAATCAGTTACGAGCTACGGGCTACAAGCTACAAGTGCCTTTCGGAACATAGCGCAGCCACTTGTAGCTTGTAGCCTGTAGCTCGTAACTTTATTCCTTTTTTATTAATAATAGTGCTGACTTTTTCAAACTTTTCTATGGATAAACTTTCCCTCAATCCAGTAAGTGGCATGATTGGCTTTGAACTTTAAAATCACATAAGTCGGGTCGGTTGGTCCACCGGGAAAATGATTGATGAACCAATCCTGCCAAAGTTCCAGTTTGATGTCCGCATCTGTGATTACCTCTACATCACCAGTCATGCAAACGCTGTCTCCCTGGGCGTAGAAGCATAAACCGCCTTTGGGATTCTTGCGGAAATCCTCCGTCTTCCACGAAGTGTCTCCGGTGGACATCCAGACAGTGGAGATACCTTCGGCTTTTATCATGCTCATCGGTACAGGGCGGGGATACCCTTCCTTGTTTATAGAAGTGAGAACTACTACCTCGCTCTTTTGAAGCATTTCTGCGGCTTTCTTTTCAAGTGTTTCCATTTTATAATCTATTTAGTTGATTGATGGTACAAAGATAAGCAGCCGGAGAGATTACTTTATTGTATAAAAACGACATTTATGCTTCTACATAAGTCAGCGTGGCTTCTTCTTCCGATGTTGGCCGGCTCATAAAGGAACAGGCGGTGCTACCGGACAAATTCTTTATCTCCCTTGACAGGTGTGGCACGTCATAATACCCTGCATGGACAGCGGTCGACAACAGACTGTCGCAAGTATTGTTTCTCAGTAGATCTACGGCATTTTTGAACTTCATAATCCTGCTGTATATCTTGGGAGTATATCCGGTGTTCATCTTGAATTTGCGTTCGAACTGTCGCTGGCACAGACAAATATCATCCATTAGCGATTGTATAGGGAGCTTCCCCTGATATCGGTTTATCCGTTCTATGGCAAATGTAATCTGCGGGTCTGCCGATAAATCATGTTTGTATAATGACCTGATGAACAATTCTTCTATAATCTTCACCCGGTCTCCCAAACTGCTTTCTTCACACAATCTTTCGGCGAATGAGGCATCGAAGAAATTGCTGACTTCGTCGGCATTAATTCTCTGGTTGGTGAGTTCGTGCAGGGGAAGCCGGATGAAACGGGATAATCCGCAAGGCAGAAAGCGGACGCCCAGCATATGAATCGTTTCTGTATATGCCGCTAATTCCGAATAAGTATTCATTGGTCCGATGAAGTAGGCACGGTAAGGTTTCATCCTCAAATCACTGTTTACGGCTTGTGTTGCTTCTCCAAGAGTGAAGATGAAGTCTGTACACCCGTCAGGCAGTATATTAATGCGCATTCCATATTCGGGATTGCCTTTTAATTCCCAATATTTGTCGATATAGGGAGCGAGCAGGGGGCAGGGCGAGTATTCCTTATACATATATAATAGGTCTTATGCGCAAAGATAGCAATTTTTATTTTTCCATCTCCTTTTCCAGTCGTTTGCTCGGCATCACCCACAGGCAAGCCATCAGGAAATATAAGAAAATAGATATCCATACACAGACAAAAGCAAGCGGTATGGCACTGAAATAAATGAGAATGGATATCTTTTCTTTCTTTCCTCCGGCGTGGAGTCTTCTCAACGGGAAGTCTTCGCCATGATAACGAATCAATGTGCTTTCGAGTATGCGGAAAGCGACGGCACTCATCAGCAATACTCCTCCATAGAAAGCTACAGGTACGGGTGACAGATGATTCTTGCCAATCCAGTTTGTAGTGAAGGGTATCAGTGACAACCAGAAAAGCAAATTCAGGTTTGCCCACAATATGACACCGTTGATGCGATGCGTCACCTGCATAATGTGATGATGGTTAATCCAATAAATGCCGACATAGATATAGCTGAGCAGATAGCTCACAAATACCGGAACCACCGGAAGCAACGCCTTTAATGTCACTTCATCGGGGGTATCCATAGCCAATACCATGATAGTGATGATGATAGCCATCACCCCATCGCTAAAAGCTTCTAATCTCCCTTTGTTCATATTCGTTTGTATTACACTTCTGAATATACAACAAAGACGAGGCAGTTTCGTTTTCCGTTTTCAGGGATTTTTTTCCCAACTTGGGGGCTTCCTTATTTCTGTTCTTTTTCCGATATGTCCAGATCACCCTGGAAGCTGATGGACTGGCGATTCTGCATATTCACAAATATAGACGACGAACCGTTACTGAAAATATCAATGTTGAAGCTGAACCTGTCCTCTGTGCTCCGCGCAATGAACCGTACTTTGGCGGTTCCCTTTTTGTCCCACTCTATCTTATAATCACTGATTGGAGCTTTGAAGTTCAGTCCTTCGCCACCACCATACGGGATGGAGTAGGCGCGTCCGTAGTAGGGAAGGTAGGATATAATGGAATCGTTCCTTACTTCTATCGAATAGGGTGAAGTCAGCGAAACAGAGCGTCCTCTTGAGGGAAGTGCTCTGTTCACATCTATTTTATACTTTTCAGATAAGACCAGTTCCCTGACAGCTTTCTGTTTCATCTCTTTCTTTTCCTTCTTGGTCTGTGCGGAAAGAGTAGGTGCGCCGATTACTGCTACCAGCAGTAAAAAGAGACTCATTCGGATTGTTTTCATACATACTATGTTTTAATCGTTTATATGTGAGTAACAATCAAATATACAGATAATGCCCAATGAATGTGTGCACTTTTAATGATATTTAGATTTATTTCTCCGCAGGAACGAAAGGCTAAATCTACAAAGCTTTTGGAAAAATCTATTATATTTGTATCCCGAATAAACAAGCCTATGACAGTGCCGGTGAATAACTTGAGAAACATAAAGATTGCATTATTCCTTTTTTTCTGCTTCAGGATAACGTTGACAGCCTATGCCGGCGATTTCCTGTTCACCTCCATCAATACCTCCCAAGGTCTGAGTGATAACCAGATACGTTTCATTCTTCAATTACCGGACGGCAGGATGGTATTCACCACCAGTGGCAATGTCAACCTCTATGATGGCGTGCGCTTCACTTATCTTCATCGCACCGCAGAAGATGTATATCCATTGCGGCAATACGATGGATACTACCGCATCTACCGGAGCGGAGACTCCCTGCTGTGGGTTAAAGACTATCACAAGCTGATGTGTATTGACCTCTATAAGGAACAATATATCACAGATTTATCTTCCTACTTCCGGGATAAACATATATCTCGTCCCTTAGACGACCTCTTTGTAGACGACTTGGGACGTACATGGTTACTGATATCCGGCGCTTTGCAAGAACTAAGTAGCGGAATACGTATCCTTCTTCCTGACAATGACCCAAGAAAACTACAGGATGTCAATGCAAAGAATCATGCTCTGTATCTATTTTATGATACAGGCGAAGTGGTTTGCTACGACCTTGGAAATCAAAAAGAACTGTACACCTCCTCCGCTTATCCTCCGTCTGAACGGAACGATTTTTGGAGAACCTCACTTGTCGTCAAAGGTAGCAAAGGATTCTATCAACTGCGGAATGGGCGTAAAGGCGGCTTATTCTACTTCGATTGGCAGAACCGGACTTGGAAGAAACTATTTGAGCAGGATTACACGCTGAACACCCTGGTCATCCTTCCCGGCGATGAAAAAGCATATATCAGTTGTGTCCACGGTTTCTGGATTATAGATTTGGTGAACGGGGCACATCAATATTTCCCTCTGTTGCAGACCAGGAAAGGACAGATTGTCTCCACCGAAATCAGTACCATCTTTCAGGATTTTCAAGGTGGATTATGGATAGGTACCTTGAACCGCGGATTGCTATATTATCACCCGGCTATGCACAAACTGGCATACGTCGGTCGCAGTTCCTTCCCTGTTCCCCTTGAAGAAGATGTAGTCGTCGAAGGTTTTGCCGAAGACGAAGCAGGCAATATCTATTTGAAAAATCATTCTCATATCTATCGGTTGGCCGAGAATGAGGACGTGGCTTTGTCCCTGGTTCCGATAACCGCTTCTTCCATTCCTTCTGAATTATCCGCCCAACTGCAAAGAAGTGCCTCGAACTACCGTTTCAGGGATAAGAATTACACCGCCCTCTGCACCGATTCAAGGGGCTGGACATGGGGAGGAACATCCGACGGACTGGAACTTTTCACCGGTAAAGAACAGCCACCGCGCATCTTCTATTGCGAAAACGGCCTTAGTAACAACTTTGTGCAGGCCATCCACGAAGATAGGCATAATGATATTTGGGTAACTACCAGTAATGGCATTTCACGCATTCACGTCAATCCGGATAACCATGATGTCAGCTTTACCAATTTCAATCAGCAGGATGGTGCTTTGGAGGGAGAGTATATGCAGGGAGCTATTTTTGAAGCCTCTGACGGCACTCTCTATTTCGGAGGAATCGATGGTTTTAATGTGTTTTGTCCGGATAGTGAGCCGGTAGCTCCGGGGTTGCCATATGCTCCTGTTTTCACCACTTTACGCTTATATGGTGAAAAAGTAAATACAGGCGAAAAGTATGGCGGCCGTGTCATACTTCCCCAAACACCTCCTTACACAGAAAATATAGAATTGGATTACAACCAGAACTTCCTTACCTTTGAGTTTTCCGCCCTGAACTATCTGAACGGTGAGCGTACTTACTACCGCTACCGGTTGGAAGGTGTCGATAAAGACTGGATTCGTGTCTTTGCCGGTGGACAGAACGGTAGAACGGACGGCACAGGCATTCTTCAAGCTTCTTATACCGACCTCTCTCCGGGCAAGTACACTTTCAAGGTTATGGCTTCGGACAACATCCTGAAATGGGATGGGAGAGTGCAGGAGGTATCTCTCATCATCCATGCTCCCTGGTGGAAAACGAACACTGCTTATACCTTATATATAATTACATTATTGTTGGTAACCGTAGTCGGCATCCGACTTTATGTCTACTGGACCCGTAAAAAGATGGAACTCCGGCATAAGGAAGAAATTCTTTTACTCCGCATCCGCAACCTCATAGAGCAATGCAACAGTTATGAGGCCGAGCAGAAAGCCCGTTCGGAAGAGAACAATCCCCCTGCAACCTGTAGCGTTGTTGAAACGCCCCATGCTCCTAAGCAAGATGCCGCCGAGTCCGCATTCCTTG